>DAMAVY010000006.1:0-22106 GCA_032077725.1 Clostridium sp.
GGACAATGCAGGAAACTTAAGTAATGTATTAATGTATAAAATAGCTAAATATGTACCTTCAACAGATGACGATAAAACTAAAGATAATATAAACAATGAAAAGTTACCTAAAACTGGGGGTGGAATTGGATACGTGATACCAAGTGCTATTGGATTGGCTTTGGTTTTAGTCGGAGCTTTTGTATTGATTTTAAAAAGGAAAAAGGTAGAGTAATCACAAAAATATTCATTTTCATAATTAAGCATGGATAACTTTTCATCTTTGCGGTGAAGAAAGTAGAAAATTAAGTTAGGGAATGGTTAAAGTCTCCTTTAACATAACCTTTCACTAACTTTTTTAGATTAGTTAATAATAAAAGAAGAAGCCCTTAGGGAGATCACAAAAACAAGGTGTTTTAAGTGACCTCACACGGGGCTTCTTTTTTTGATTGGGCATATTTATAATGCTTTTTTATTACTGCTTAAAAACTCGATGTTATCTGCCACAATGTTTGTAAAATACATTTTTGCACCATCTTTTCCTTCTACAGATTGAATTCGTATTTTCCCTGATACTGATATAAGTTTTCCTTTAGTTAAATACTCTTCAAGTTTTTGTGCAAACTCGGCAAAATAAATTACAGGTATAAAATCAGCATCTTTACCATCACTAGAATTTTTGATTCTTCTTTTTACAGCTAAAGTAAATTTTATAGCCTTGCCTTCACCATTATTAAATTCAAAAAGCTCAGAATCTTGAGTTAAACGTCCTACTAATAATACATTATTCATTTAAATCCACTCCTTTATATGTAATTATATCCAGTAAAATTTTATTTAAACATATGTTCTTGAATTATATGTTTTTTATTTCTGCCATTGTTTATTTTTATGAAAAATATAAATTAATTAAATTTATAATTAAATTTAATGGCAAATCATTGTTGACATATATAAGATGATGTTGTATACTAAGCACAATAATTTAATATAACCTCACTTTTACAGGTGAGGTAGAGGCGCGATATTTAACAGTCTTTAGTGGAGTTTGAGAAGCTATGATACTAGAGAGAAGGAAATGTTGCCGAAGTTTGTAATAATCTCTATATTACTTGCTGGGTCTGTAGTTAAGAACTGCAGGACTGTCTCAATAGGCTACCCGGTTTATTGAGTTGTGCTATCTCAAATGGGAAAGAAGAGGGATTTTGGGCAATCTTGCATATTGCGACCTGAGTTCATCTCAGGTCTTTTTTTGCCTAAAATTAATAATTTTTCTCACAAGAATGGTGGCATGTTGCATATTTTATTATTAATTTCTTAATACTATATTTAGCATAATACACAAAGGAGAGGATTAATTATGAGAAAAAAATTATCAGTATTAATAGCTATGTCACTATCGGCTATTATGTTATTAACAGGATGTGGGTCAAGCAGTTCAAAAAATGCAAAAGAAACAGAAAATAACACATTTAAAGTAGGCCTTGAAGCTGGATATGCTCCATTCAACTGGACTCAAAAGGATGATTCAAATGGTGGAGTGAAGATTGATGGCAGCAATGAGTATGCAGGTGGATATGACGTAGAAATGGCTAAGAAGATTGCAGCTGGTTTAGGAAAAGAATTAGTTATTGTTAAAACAGAATGGGACGGGCTTGTACCAGCATTAATGTCTGGGAAAATTGATGCCATTGTAGCTGGAATGTCACCAACTGCTGAACGTAAAAAGACAATTGATTTTTCAGACAACTATTACAAATCTGATCTAGTTATGGTTGTAAAAAAGGGTGGGGCTTACGAAGGTGCAACTTCTATTCAAGATTTTAAGGGCGCAAAAGTAACTGCTCAATTAAATACTTTCCACTACTCAGTAATTGATCAAATTAAAGGTGTAAGAAAAGAAACTGCAATGGATAACTTCCCAGCTATGAGAGTAGCACTTGAATCAGGAATGATTGATGGATATGTGTCAGAACGACCAGAGGCAGTTAGTGCTGCAGCGGCTAATGAGAATTTTGGAGTGGTAGAATTCAAAGAAGGTTTTACAACAACAGATGATGACACAGCTATCGCTGTAGGAGTTGCCAAAGGTAGTGAATTAACAGGAAAAATCAATGAAATTTTAGCAGGTATATCAGAGGAAGAACGTTCAAACATTATGGACAAAGCTATTGCTAATCAACCAGCAGCTAAATAATGTTTTTATAATCCACTACAAAATAAGATAGTGGGTTTTGCGATATTTTATAAGGAGGAAAAAAAATGAGTTTTCAGTGGATAGTGAAAATTTTTCAAGAAAATGGACCAATGTTCCTCCATGGGGCATGGGCAACACTTTATATTTCAATGATTGGCACAATATTAGGTTCTATTATTGGTTTATTAGTAGGGGTTATACGTACGATTCCAATGCCTGATAGAGGTGGAAAAAAAGGAGTTCTTAAATTTATTAATGTTATTCTTTCTATCTATATAGAATTTTTCCGTGGTACGCCAATGATTGTACAAGCAATGGTGATTTATTATGGATCTGCCCTAGCTTTCGGTATAGACATGGATAGAATTGCTGCAGCAATATTTATTGTAGCAATTAACACAGGAGCTTACATGTCAGAAATTGTTCGTGGTGGTATTGTGTCAGTAGATAAAGGACAATTTGAAGCTTCTCATGCCATTGGTATGAATCATGTACAAACTATGATAAATGTAGTATTACCACAGGTAGTTCGTAATATTTTACCAGCAACAGGTAATGAATTTGTCATTAATATAAAGGATACTTCAGTACTTAATGTAATTGGTGTAACAGAATTGTATTTCCAAACTAAAACTGTTGCAGGAAACAATTTTAGATATTTTGAATCGTTTTTTGTAGCTTGCGTAATCTATTTTGTAATGACTTTTGTAGTTACAAGAGTTTTGAGGGCTATTGAAAGAAAAATAGAGGGTCCAGAAGATTACATAATGATCGCTAATCAAATGCAAGTAGAAACACCTGAAGATATGCTAAGTAGAATTAAAAACAGTGATGGAAATAGGAATTAAAGGGAGGAGGATAAAATATGGAAAAAGTAATTGATATAAAACATTTAAGCAAATCCTTTGGAACTCATGAAGTTTTAAAAGACATTGATTTTTGTGTGAACAAAGGAGAAGTTGTCTGTATCATCGGTTCATCTGGTTCTGGTAAATCAACTCTTCTTCGCTGTGTTAATCTTTTAGAAAAACCAAGCGGCGGTGAAATCATTTATAATGGAGAAAACATTTTAGATGATAAACATGATATTTATTCATACCGTACTAAGCTTGGCATGGTATTTCAGCAATTTAATTTATTCAATAATCACAATGTGTTAAGCAATTGTATTGTAGGACAAATAAAGGTATTAAAACGTTCAAAAGCAGAGGCTGAAAAAGTAGCTATGAAATACTTGAAAATTGTTGGAATGGAGCAATATATTAATGCAAAACCAAAACAATTATCTGGTGGTCAAAAGCAACGTGTTGCTATTGCTAGAGCACTTTCTATGGAACCAGATGTTATGCTCTTTGATGAACCAACATCTGCACTTGATCCAGAGATGGTAGGAGAAGTTCTTAAAGTTATGAAGGAACTTGCAGAAACAGGTCTAACAATGCTAATAGTAACTCACGAAATGCAATTTGCAAAAGAAGTTTCTCATCGTGTGGTATTTATGGATAAAGGAGTTATTGCAGAAGAGGGAAGTCCAGAGGAAATCTTTAATAATCCGATACAAGAACGTACTAGAGAATTCTTAAAACGTACATTAAGTCAGATGTAGTTATTATTATAACAACTTTGTTTTTTAAAACCAATAATTTAGTTGTTTAGGAATTAACTTTTAAGTTTATTCCTAAACAACTCCTAAATAAATATATGTAAACTGAGGCTCTGTTTTAACATTTTAGTTAAAACAGAGCCTTAGTTATTTCAATAAAAATTTACAATAAACGTTAATAATAAATATTGACAATAGTCATTATACTGTATATAATACAATATATACAGTATAACGTAAGAAGGTGTTAATAATTGAAAATATTAATCTCCAATAAATCTGGAATACCTATTTATGAGCAGATTAAAAATCAGATTAAAGAAGAAATAATGTGTGGTGACCTTGCTGAGAATGAGCTTTTGCCATCTATACGTCAACTTGCAAAGGATTTAGGAATAAGCGTTATTACAACTACGAGAGCTTACAATGATCTAGAGATTGAGGGATTTATAGCTACTATGCAGGGGAAAGGGACTTATGTCCTTCCTAAAGATAATGAAATGGTAAGGGAACAGTACTTAAAGCGTATTGAAGAAGCACTAAGCTCTGCCATTGAAAATGGAAAATTAGCTAATATTTCTAATGAAGAATTGTTAATGATTTTTGAAAATTTGATGAAGGAGTGAAAATTATGTATGCACTTGAAATAAAAGAATTAAACAAAAGCTTTGGGACTTTCAGTCTAGAAAATATTAATTTAGAATTACCTGAGGGATATATTCTAGGATATATAGGACAAAATGGAGCTGGTAAAACCACCACTATAAAACTTATTATGGAACAATTGAAACGTGATAGTGGAGAAATATCTGTATTTGGAAAGAAGTATGGGGAGAATGAGATATTTTATAAAGATATAATAGGATATATTTCTGATGAATGTTATTTCCCAGAACGTTTCAAAACCGAAGATATTATTAAAACTTTGAGAGATTTTTATAAGTCATTCGATGAAGTGAAATTTAAATCATATATGAATAAATGGGGTTTACCACAAAATAAAAAGATTAAGGATTTTTCCAAAGGAATGAAAATGAAATTAATGTTTGCTAGTGTACTCTGTAGAGAAACAAAATTACTTGTACTAGATGAACCAACTAGTGGGCTTGATCCTGTAATTAGAAGTGAAATGTTAGAGCTACTTCAAGAGTATATTTCAGATGGGAAAAGAAGTGTACTGTTTTCTACACATATTATGAGTGACCTAGAAAAAATAGCTGATTATCTGTATTTTATTGATAACGGTAAAACAGTATTTAATGATACAAAGGATAATATTTTGGAAAGTTATTTGGTGGTCAAAGGTGGCGAAGCAGATTTAACAACACAATTAAAAGAGAAATTAATTGGATATAAGAAATCTAATATTGGATTTCAGGGACTAATTAATTCTAGAGATCGTAAGTATATAGAAAATGGGTTACTTATAGAAAAGCCGTCTGTGGATGAAATTGTGATATTTCATATAAACGGGATAAAGGGGGAAGTATAATGAGTTGTATAAATTATTTTAAGCTTGATTTTAGACTTATGAAAGAGTCATTAAAAACTTTTATTTTGATTCCATTAGCCTTTCTTTTTGTTTTTGCAAAGAGTTCGCCTACTATGGCATTGGGATATTTATTTTTCTTTTTAATTATTTTTGCAACAACTCCATTTAGTATAGAAAGCAATGAAAAATGTGATAAGCTTTACTATATGCTTCCTTCTACAATTCCTAGCATGGTTTTAGGACGGTTTTTATATTTAATCAGTGCAATGATTATTGTATGGATAATAAATGGAGTGGCAATGATGTATCTTTATAGGGTAAATGTAATAGGTGCTTTGGACGTAGGGATAACGTTGTTATCAGGAGTAATTGCTTCAGTGGTGTGTTTCTGCCAATATCCTATATATTATAAATATGGTATGGAAAAAGGGAAAATCTTATCCATGCTTATATATTTGGTTCCTGCCATGTTTATATTTGTGTTACCATCAGTATTAAAAGAAAATAATGTCTTAACACTTGAGTCATTGGATAAAACTGTGAGCTTTATTATGAACAATAAGATTGTTTTACCACTTTTAAGTTTAGTAATTATTAGTATTGTAGGTATTATATCATACCTGTTTTCATGGGCTATTTGTAAGAAAAAAGAAGTATAATTTAGTGAAAAGTCTACAAAAATTTAATTAATGCTCTGTTCTAACATTTAGTTAGAACAGAGCATTAATTATATAAAAGCAAAATTTATTACTTGATAATCCAAAAGGAAAGTTGAGGTATTTCTCCAAATTATCAATTAATATAAGGTTATTTTCTTTAATAATTTTTTAATTGTGTAGCAGTTTTATAAAGAAAATGGTAATTTAATCATTTGAATATGTGAAATTAATATGTATAATGTAGCTAAATGGAATAGTATTTCACATAACAACAGAAGAGGAAGGTGGTTATTATTAGGAATAAAGGAATAAATACTTTTATTGTAATTATCATTGCAATAATGATTTGTCTAACTACTTATAGTGAAAATATAATTATAGCAAAGACTAAAGATGATAAATTAATTAATAGTAAACTTAAAGCACCTTTTTATCCATGGGATAATGAATTGCCTAACATAGAAACCCCAGAGGGATTTGATTGGAGAGAATTTCAAGGCACTACCCTTAATTTCGTGGTAGAAAATAATATAAATGCTAATATTCTTTCTAGGGAATGTAGAAATTTCACTGAAAAAACTGGCATTAAAGTAAACATTAGACCTATGGATTATACAACAATGATAAAAAAGATAAACAATGATTTTATATCTCAAAGGGGGACATTCCAACTTGTTTATGTAGATCCATATCAAACTCTTAACAGATTTTATAATAATTTAGAAGACTTAAACTTGTACAATAATGATCCTAAGATGCCTCATATACCAGGTGGAATGGAAGATTTTTTTGATGATCAAGTAAATATATTATCTTATTTTGGTGATAAGACAAAGTTATGTGCTATACCTTTTGATACTACTACTATGATTTTCTTTTATAGAAAAGATATTTTTGAAAAATATAAAGGCAAGTTTATGGAAGAGAATGGATTTGATTGGACTCCAGGAGGAAAGGAGTTTACTTGGGAAAGATATTGTATTGTTTCTAGGTGGATCGATGAAAATGTTCCAGATGAAGAAGTTAAAAATGGAAGTGCACAAATGGCTCAATTACATAATTCTATATATTGTGATTTTTCTAATGTCCTTGCGTCCTATGGAGGAAATTATTATGATGATCCCTATGTGAATACATTAGGAGTAGAAAAACCTAAGATGATTTCAGTGCAAAATGATAAATTTGAAGATGGATTAAGGATGTATAAGAAAGTGGTAGAAGTTGGGGCACCAGAGAGCATTAATTGGAATTGGACAGATACTGCAGAGGCATTTAAAAATGGTGAAATTGCGATGATGGCAAATTGGGATGAGAATGGAGCAGTAGTGGAAAACCCTAATATTTCTAAGGTGGCAGATAAGGTTGGTTATAGCATATTGCCCTATGGAGATGCGAGAAGTGCAAATATATATGGAGGAGCAGGCATAGGGATTAATAGCAATGCTTCAGAGATTGAAAAGAAGGCTGCCTGGTTATTTATAGTTTGGGCTACAGCACCTCAGACACAAAGTATGGTTTTACGAGAACCAGAAGGTGGAAGTATGCCACCAAGGAAATCTGTGAAAAATAGTACAGAAGTACAAAATATCATAGAGAATGTAAAAAATAGTACTAATGAAATAAGTAATTTAAACCACTTACCTACTCTACTAGAGGTTTGGAAAGAGGATAATGTATATTTTCGATCTAAGGTAACTAATTTCTATTTTGTAGAACAAATAATTATTAACAATGTAAGAGATATGGTGAAAAATGATTTGGATCCTAAGGTGGTAGCAGATAAAATCTTTAGAGAGTTGAGTTTACTACAATGAAGAGTAGGGATAAAATGAAAGTTTTATGGATTAGGAAGAGCTTTAGAAATAAATTGGTAGTTATTTTTATTCTATTAATATTTATACCTATTGGATTTATATATATTATTTATAACAATGTGATGAAATCTATTATTACTACAAAGTATAGTGAATCTGCAAAACAATCTGTATATGAGGCAGGCAGTAATATTGATTTCATAATGGATAGAATTGCAGACTTATCAGATATGGTTGTTACTAATAGAGATTTCATCGAAAACTTGAAAGATTCATCTATAGATAGTCATGAGGAACTAAGCAATATACTGAGGAATCTTTGTACTACAAATGAAGAGGTGGAAAGCATATCCCTTATAACTAGAGATAATACTTATGATGTGGGTGCCATTAAAACCTACGCTGAAGAGAAAATTGATATTAATAATATTAATATAACCCATGGAGAGTTAGTGTGGATTGATACAATGCCTGTTAAGGTTAAAATATTGTCGGGAGAAATTCCTAAGAATTATTTTTCTTTAGGAAGAAAGGTAATAGATTTAAATAGTTTGATGGATCTGGGGACAATATTTATAGATGTAGATGAAACCATATTGGAAGATTCTTATAAAAGCCTCAATACAGAGGAGAATAGTGAATTGTTTATTTGTAATTCTCAGGGGCTAATTGTTAGTCATTCTAATAAGGAGAACATAGGGAAAAGTATAGAAGATAAAAATTATTCAGTAGAAGTTTTGTCATCAAATAAAGATGTGGGTTCAATAGAGTTTACCGATGATGATGTTGAAAAGGTATGCATATATTCTAATATTTCCTCGGCAAAATGGAAAATTGTAAAAATAGTATCTAAGGAATATCTATACAAAGAAATTACGAATATGCAACGATATATGTTTATAGGTGGAACAATTTATGTAATTATAACTATACTGATATGTTTGTTTTTTTCATCACAGATTTCAAAGCCTATGGTGAGTATGAAAAATATGATGAAGAAGGCTGAAGATGGAGATTTAGATGTACGTATAAATGTAGATAGAATTGATGAACTAGGGGAACTTGGAAACAGCTTTAATAATATGATTGGAAAGATGAATGAAGTTGTTGATAAGCTAGTTGAAGAAGAAAGAAATAAAAAAGAATTAGAACTTGAGACATTACATGCACAGATTAATCCACATTTTTTATATAACACTTTAAATACTATAAAATGGATGGCTAAGATACAGGGTGACAAATCTGTAAGTAATGCAGTAACTTCCCTTATAAAACTCCTAAGGGTAAGTATAAACTTAGGAAAGGAAATGATTACTTTAGAGGATGAGATAGATTATGTTAAGAATTATATTTGTATACAAAATTTAAGATTTAATGAAAAAGTTAATATTATATATAGAATTGATGGAGAATGCCTTAAATGCACAATACCTAAACTAATTTTACAACCCATTGTAGAGAATTCTTTGATATATGGAATTAGGGAAGAGGAAGAAGAGGGACCATTAGAAATATCCATAAAGGCATGTATAGAAGGAGAAAATTTAATTATCCTTGTGAAAGATAAAGGACCTGGTATTAGTGATGAAGATATAGAAAAAATCTTTAGTAAAGAAAAAGATGTAAATAAATTTAGTAAAGTTGGATTAAACAATGTAAATCAAAGAATAAAGTTATATTGCGGCGAAGAATATGGAATTAGCATAGGAAATAGAAGTAAACTAGGTACCTATGTTAAGGTAGAGGTTCCTAAAATGATGATGAAAACTACTGATGATTTTTCGGTAAATAAAGAGGGTGATGAAAGTATATAAGGTTTTAATTGTAGATGATGAAGTTCTTGTAAGGGTAGGCTTAAAATCCACAATAGATTGGGGTAGCATAGGTTTCACAGTTATAGGTGAGGCTTCAAATGGTGAGAAGGCCTATGAGATGTATAAGTTATATAATCCGGATGTGATTATAACGGACATAAAGATGCCTAAGAAGGATGGCTTATGGTTAACTAAAGAAGTAAGGAAAGAAGATAGCTTAACTCAAATACTTGTGTTAACCTGTTATGATGATTTTACAAATGTAAGACAAGCACTAAAGTGTGGAGCTAATAATTATATTCTAAAGTCAGAGGTAGAGGATGAGGATCTTATAAATACCATGTTAGAGGTAAAAAGAAATTTAGATGATATGGATAAGGTTGAACTAGGTAGGGAAAAGGTTAGTGAAACCTTAACGAAGACTAAAAGCCAGCTTATAGAGTATCTTATAGATTGTTCAAGTTCCTTTGAAGGGGCAGACCTTGAGGGGTTTAAACAGGTGGATTTTAATATTAATTCAGGAAAATACTCTATTTTAGGATTCTTTCCTGAAGACAAGGATATGACTATTTCTATTGAAGGAAAAGAAAGTAAAAATGTGAAAAATGCTATGTTGGAGATTATAACATGGATATTTTCTAAAGAAAAAATACAATGTATTGTAAAGGAACAGGAAGATGGATTTTTATATTTTATATCTAAGGAAGATATTAAGAATAGTGAGGTACAGGAAGTAATTAAGTATATAAAAGCCACTGTAATTCAATATTTTAATATAAAGATGGATGTAATCTATACACCTATATTTGAAAGTATTAGGGAATTTCCAAATAAATTTAAGGAATCCGTGGAAAGAATTAAAGATATATTTTATTTACCCTTAAGTTCTACAGTGGAAACTAGGGTAAATAGAGAATTAAAGGATATAAATACGCTGAAATTCAAAAAATATTCTAAGGGTGTTTTGATAAATTTTATTGAAGAAGGTAACCTAGAAGAAGGCAAAAGTTATATACAGGATATAGAGAAGGAAATAAAGAATTCCAAAATATCGGAATTAACATGTAAGCTGATGTACTGCAATATTGCTGTAAGTATACTAGAAAAGTACGAGGAATACTTTGAAGAAAATGATTATGAGAATTTATATCAGGGATATCACAATAAGATTATGGGTTCTACTAAGATTATGTTTATATCGGAATTAATGTGTAAATTTATAGAGGAGATTTCTCAGTTATTTTTACGAATAAGGGATGAGCAGAATTCTAAATATATAATCAATAAGGTTGAGGAGTATATTGAGAAAAATTATTCAAGTAAAGTTACACTAGAAGATATAGCTACTCATATTAATCTATCAAAACAATATATATCATTTTTATTTAAAAAGGAGACCGGAATAAATATTTCTTTTTATATTATCAATCTTCGTATAGATAAGGCAAAGGAAATGATTATTAAAGGTGAAGATAGTATGAAAGTTATCTACCAAAAGGTAGGGTTTACGGACCAGCAGTATTTTTATAAGACTTTTAAAAAGGTAACAGGATTAACTGTAGGTCAATACAAAGACAACATACAAAAATAAATAAAGTGTAGCACATAAATACTATTTAACTATGTTGAATAGTATTTTTTTATGAAATATTAGGATTAATGAGAATAAATGTTGAGAAATATATGAATATGTTACACAAATATATTAATATATTACACAAAAATATTAATATATTACACAAATAACTTTGTGGAAAATTAGGTAAGAATAATTTACACAAAACCAAGGTTATTTTCCATTATAGGATAATATTTTTTTTATTATAATTAAGCCATAGTGAAGTTAAAAGTTTACAAGGGGGGATAAAGGTGGAGAGAAATATACCAAAGCTAGAATTAAAAGGCATACAGAAGTTTTTTCCAGGGGTAATTGCATTAGCTAATGTAAGTTTTTCTGTTAAAAAGGGAACAGTTCATGTGCTTTGTGGAGAAAATGGAGCAGGCAAATCTACACTTATGAAGATAATAAATGGAATATACCAACCTGATGGTGGAAGCATTCATATAGATGGTAAAGAAGTTAAGATACAGAATCCTATTGAAGCTCGTAAGCATGGTATATCTATGATATTTCAAGAGCTAAATTATATACCTGAAATCACCATAGAAGAAAGTATATTTTTGGGAAGGGAGCCAGTAAATAAGTTAGGGAAAATCAATTGGAAGAAGATTAGAAAAGATACGGAAGCACTTTTAAAACAAGAAAATTTACCCTATTCTCCAACAACTCAATTTAAAGATCTTACAGTATCAGATATACAAATGCTAGAGATACTAAAGGCTATATCTTATAATTCAGAGGTTATTATTATGGATGAGCCTACATCTGCAATAACTAGAAAAGAGGTAGGAGTTCTATTTGAAAAGATTGCTGAATTAAAAAGTAAAGGTGTAAGTATTATATACATATCCCACAAGATGGAAGAAATATTTAAAATAGCTGATGAAATAACAGTTATAAGAGATGGAGTTGTTATTGATACTAAGCCTGCCAGTGAATTAGACATAGACAAGGTTATTTCTCTTATGGTAGGTCGTAAAATAACTAATGCTTATCCAAAGGAAGATATTAAAATCGGAGAAACGATGCTAGAGGTTAAAGGATTAACTGATGGGAAGCACTTTGAGGATATCAATTTTCATGTGAAAAGAGGAGAAATTGTAGGGTTTGCAGGTCTTATGGGGGCAGGTAGAAGTGAAGTTGCTAGAACAATATTTGGACTAGACCCATATCTGTCAGGTGAAGTTAAAGTTAAGGGTAAGGAAGTTAAAATAAAAAGTGTAAAAGATAGTATTAATAACGGCATAGTTATGCTGTCAGAAGATCGTAAGAGATATGGAATTGTAGGAATCAGAAGTATTACTGAAAATGTATCCATATCTAATTTAGAAAAATTCTTTTACAAGGGTCATCTCCATAGTAAAAAAGAGATTAGTAGTGTATCAAACATATGCGAAAGAATGAAGGTTAAAAGTCCTAATTTAGAAACCTCCATTGATTCATTAAGTGGAGGAAATCAACAAAAGGTGATATTTGCAAAATGGATACTTAGAAATCCAGATGTTCTTATACTAGATGAGCCAACAAGAGGAATCGATGTAGGGGCAAAGTATGAAATATATAAACTTATAACAGAACTTGCAAAAGAGAATAGGGCAGTAATAATAATTAGTTCTGAATTACCAGAACTAATAGGTATGTGCGATAGAATCTATGTTATGGCATCTGGGAAAATTACTGGAGAAATAGATAGAGAAAACGCTACACAAGAAGCTATTATGAAATTAGCTACAAGGGGGGAATAGAAGGATGAAGATGACAGATATTAGACATAAATGGTCAAGGACCTCAAGTAAATATAGTATTTATGTTGTATTACTTGCTATGTTTATGGCGTGTTCTTTAATCAGTCCTGTATTTTTATCAGGAGAAAACTTAACAAATATATCAAGACAAATATCTATAACTACTATTATTGCTTTTGGTGAAACAATTCTAATTATATGTGGTCTTATAGATTTATCAGCAGGTTCAGTTCTGGCCTTGTCAGGTCTGCTTTCTGTTGCTGCTTATAAGGCTACAGGTTCTTTGGAAATAGCAATACTAGCTGGAGTACTTGTAGGTGTTCTTTGTAACTTTATCAATGGGATAATGGTAACTAAGTTTAAAGCACCTCCATTTATTGCCACATTAGCTATGCAAACTGTAGCAAGGGGTGTAGCTTTGTTATTTACTAATGGACAAAATATTTATCAAATTGGAGATTTTATTGTACTAGGACAAAATTCCATAGGATTTATTCCTATTCCTGTAATATTCATGACTGGAGTTACTCTTTTAACTTGGTACATTTTAAAACATACAAAACTAGGAAGATGTGCTTATGCTGTAGGTGGTAGTGAAGAAGCTTCAAGAGCTTCAGGAATAGATGTAAATAAAACTAAGATGAAGGCTTATCTTATAAATGGTATATTTGTGGGAATCGCAGGGGTATTATTTATGTCTCGTGTTAATGCTGGACTTCCTAATGCAGGTATAGGAGCTGAATTTGAAGGAATGACAGCTGCGATAATTGGGGGAACAAGCTTCACTGGTGGAATAGGAACTGCTGGTGGTACCCTTGCAGGGGCATTCATTATGGGATTCTTAAACAACATAATGAACCTAGTAGGAATACAATCTTATATGCAACAAGTAGTAAAGGGCGTAATTATTGCATTCGCAGTAATTTATGATATAAAATCAAAGAACAAAAGGGAGAGCAGAAAATTAGGCAACATTGATGATTTAATTAAAAAGAAAACCGTAGTAGAAAGTAAACAGAGTTCTGTTTAATTACATACAAATCTGTTTAGGTCCATATTGCACTTAGTAGAAAGTAAAGAAAATTTTGATAGATCTAACTCAATATATTTAGTAAAAATTAAAACTATAAAAACCAAAAATAATATTATTAGGAGGGGACAATTACTATGAAAACAAAGAAAATATTAGCTTTAGCCATGTCATCGATATTGGCATTATCACTTACTGTTGGATGTTCAAATGCTTCAAAGGAGAAATCAACTGCAGAGGGTGAAAAAACTTATAGAATTGCATATATTGCTAGAGCACAAGGAGATTCATTTGCTGCTTGGCTTGCAAATGCAGTAAAGGATGAAGTCGCTGCAAACTATAAGGATGTACAGGTAGATATCTTCGATGGAGATAGTAAGAACGAAGTCATTGCAGCTCATATTGAGAATGCAGTTACAAAGAAATATGATGCAATTCTTCTTCAACCATTTGATTCTGAAGCACAAGTAGCACCAGCTATGGCAGCTATGGATAAAGGTGTTAAGGTTATTACAGTAAATAATCGTATTAATGATAATGATAGAGCTGCTGCAGTAGATGCAGACCCAGTTGATCAAGCATCTAAAAATGCAAAACTAGCTTTAGAACAAGTTCCTAAAAATGGTAAAGTTGTAGTTCTTATGGGACCAGCAGGTAACATGCACTCTGATAAGAGACGTGAAGGATGGGAAAAAGAGTTCTTTGCTAAGAGACCAGACGTTAAAATTTTAGATGAACAAATTGCAAATTGGAACAAAGATGAAGCAATGAGATTAATGGAAGACTGGATTCAAACTCATGGAGAAATTCATGCAGTAATATCTATGAATGATAACATGTGTGTGGGTGCTCTTGAAGCGGCTAAAGCAGCTGGAAAGACAAATATTTTATCTTATGGTGTTGATGGAACAGCAGAAGCTTGCTTAGCTATAAAAAATGGTGAAATGACATCAACTACTCTTCAAAGTGCTAACGAGCTTGCAGAAAAAGCTGTTAAACTAACATATGACGTTATGACTGGTAAAGTAGAGCGTGATACTATAATGGTAGATTGTCCGTTAATTACAAAGGATAATGCTGATCAGTATATAGAAATTCATAAAAAAGCGGGTAATATAGATTAATATAAAAAAATTAGACCTTGCATCACTTTGTGCAAGGTCTATATTTGAAATTATTTTAGGAGGAATTACGATGATAAATAAGGCAGTATATATGTGTGGAACTCATAATATGGAAACAAGAGATATTGAAGTTTCTGCTCCAAAGGATAAAGAAGTACTTATAAAATTAGAATATGTAGGAATTTGTGGTTCAGATGTACATTATTATGAACATGGTAGAATAGGAGATTTCATAGTAGATGGAGACTTTATTTTAGGTCATGAATGTGCAGGAGAAATAGTTAAAGTAGGGTCAGGGGTTAAAAATTTAAAAGTTGGAGATAGAGTTGCATTAGAGCCAGGTCAAACTTGTGGTCAATGTGAATTCTGTAAGAGTGGTAAATATAATTTATGTCCAGATGTAGAATTTCTAGCAACACCACCATACCATGGTTCTTTAATGAATTATATAACATATCCAGAAAATATGTGTTTTAAATTGCCAGATAATGTAACAACTAAGGAGGGCGCTTTAGTAGAGCCATTAGCAGTAGGATTACATGCTGTATCACAAGGAAATGTGAAATTAGGAGATACAGTTGTGATTTTAGGTGCAGGTTGTATAGGCTTGGTTACTTTATTAGCCTGCAAGGCATATGGTGCTACAAATGTTATAGTTGTAGATGTTATAGATAAGAGATTAGACTATGCCTTAAAATTAGGTGCAACTAAAGTTATAAATGCTAAAAATCAAGATGTATTAGCAGTAATAAATGAGATTACAAATAATGCTGGTGTAAATGTTGTTATTGAAACAGCAGGATCTGAGCACACAATAAAGCAGACACCTTACTTAGTAAAAAGAGGTGGAACTATCGTATTAGTAGGACTTGCACCAAAGGATATAATTGAGTTTGATTTCATGCAAATAATGACTAAAGAAGTTGAAATAAAAAGTGTATTTAGATATAGAAATATATATCCAGCAGCAATAGGAGCAATTTCCGATGGGAAAATAGATGTTAATGGAATAGTTACTCATGAATTTGATTTTAGTGAGACAAAAGAAGCTTTTGACTATGTTATAGAAAATAAGAATGATGTTGTAAAGGCAGTTATTAAGCTATAATAGTTTTGATTGGAGTGGCTAGAATATGAAATACTTATTAGGCATAGATATTGGAACCTCAGGTACTAAAACAGTGCTATTTGATAGAGGCGGAAATCCTATTTCTTCTTCTACAGCAGAATATCCATTATATCAGCCAGAGATTGGATGGGCAGAACAAGATCCTTTAGATTGGTGGAAGGCAGTATGCATAACAATCAATGACGTAATAAAGGATAGTAATATAAATCAAGAATCCATCAGTGGTATTGGTTTGTCAGGTCAAATGCATGGCTTAGTTATGTTAGATGGTGATGGTAATGTACTTAGAAAATCTATTATCTGGTGTGATCAGCGTACATCTGTGGAATGTGTTGAGATTACAGAAAAAGTTGGAGAAAAAAGATTAATAGATATTACAGCAAATCCAGCTCTTACAGGTTTTACGGCATCAAAAATACTTTGGGTTAGAAATAATGAACCTGAAATATATGAAAAATGTAGAAAGATATTATTACCTAAGGATTACATAAGATATATGCTTACAGGTGAATTTGCAACTGAGGTATCTGATGCTTCTGGAATGCAACTTTTAGATATTAAAAATAGGTGTTGGTCTAAGGAAGTCCTTAGTGCTTTAGATATTCCTATAGAGTACTTAGGGGATGTACATGAATCAATTGTAGTTAGTGGTAAGGTTCATAGAAAAGCTGCTGAGATGACTGGCCTTAAAGAGGGCACACCAGTGGTTGGTGGAGCAGGAGATCAAGCAGCTGGTGCAATAGGAAGCGGGATTATAAGAAGTGGACAAATATCTTCAACTATAGGTACTTCTGGAGTAGTATTTGCACATTTAGATGAACCTATAATTGATGAAAAAGGAAGAGTACACACCTTTTGTCATGCAGTACCAGGGGCATGGAATATGATGGGGGTAACCCAAGGGGCAGGCCTTTCTTTAAAATGGTTTAGAGATAATTTCTGTTCTAATGAAATTGAAGTGGCAAAAAATATGGGAATTGATCCATATGTATTAATGACTAAAGAAGCAGAAAAAGTGCCTGCAGGTTCACGAGGAGTAATATATCTTCCATATTTAATGGGTGAGCGTACACCTCACTTGAATCCAAAGGCAAAGGGTGTATTCTTTGGACTTTCAGCTGCCCATACAAAAAATGATATGTTAAGAGCTGTAATTGAAGGAGTATCCTATTCACTTTTGGATTGTATGGAAATTATTAAAGATACTGGTATTAATCCTACTAATGTGATGGTATCAGGTGGAGGCGGGAAAAGTGAGTTATGGCGCCAAATACTAGCAGATATGTTTAATTGCAAAGTAGCAACTAATAAGTCATCAGAAGGACCAGCTTTAGGTGTAGCATTACTTGCGGGGGTTGGAACCGGTGTATACAAGGATATAAATGAAGCTTGTAGTATAGCAATTTCTGAAAATACCATACAATATCCAAAAGAAGAAAATACCATAATATATAAAGGTTATTATGAAATTTACCAAAAGATATATAAAAATCTCAAGGAAATTTTTGAATTATTATAATAGATAAATCTTATTTTTTAAGAATTTAAGCAGGAGAGCCTTGAGATAAATTGGTACCTATATAATAGGCACACAAAAAATGTTTAGTATATAGGTAATTCTTTGTAAGAAAAAAAGTATAATTTTAATGCTCTGTTCTAACATTTAGTTAGAACAGAGCATTAATTATATAAAAGCAAAATTTATTACTTGATAATCCAAAGGGAGAGAAAGGGGATTTCTCAAAATTATCAATTAATATAATGTTACTTTGCTTTACCGTTATTATTACCACTGTCATTTCCGGTATTTTTACCATTACCGTTGTTATTATTTTTGTCTTTTTCTTCTGTAGGTTTTCCATTGTTAGAATTGCCTTTTTCAGAAGATTGACCTTTGTCTGTAGATTTCTCTTCAGGTTTTTCAGTTTTGCTTACAGGTTTTTCTTGTGAAGTTTGGGATTTGGTAATAGCTTTTTCTTCTGCTTCTTTAGTTTTGTTATTATTTGGTTCATCTACTGTTACATTTTTTTCAATATCTATTTCGTTAGTAGGTTGAACATCTTCAGTAGTTGCTTCTTCAGAAGTTTCAGCGTTGTCTTGGTTTTTCTTTTTTTCAATTTCAGCTTTTTTGTTCTCTTTAATAGCACTCATAATCTCTTTAACTGGCTTATTAAGCCATTCTTCAAGAGCAATGCTGTCAGGATTCGCTGAACTTTTTTGAAGTTTTTCAACTAAGTTTAACTTCCCTGGTGTTACTCCTAGAGCTTTAGCTTCTTGTACACGTTCTAGTCCTACACTGATGGCTTCTACCTCGATGTTTTCACCCATCTCTTCAACTTTGTTTTCAATATTTTCTTGTAGCTCTTCAGCAAGCACTTCTGATGCTTCTAAATCTTTACCTGAAGTCGCAATTACGATGCCACCTTCAGTATTGCCATCAAAATATCCTTCTTCATTGATTTGATCTACTGTTTCTGAAACAGCATCTTCGATTTTTTTATTTTCAAGGTCATCAAGTTGAATTTCATTAAGTATTTCTTCACCATCACTGTTAACTGCTTGTACACTGATTACTCTGTTAAAACGATTGACAGAATACTGGATAGATGGATTTACATCTAGGCTTACATAGGAATAAGGTGTTTCATATGCCCATACGGTAACGCCGCCTGAAAGTGCAACCATAGCTGCTAAAGCAGAGCAGATTGCAATTTTTCTTGTTTTATGAAATTTTTCTTTATTCATTTCAATCACCTGCCCGATCTCATAATTTTTATTTTTAATTTTTTCTATGCAGCCATCTTCAGAAAGGACTGCTGCGTAGCCATCTTTGATATCTACAATAACAGTTTTCATTTTTTAATCTCCTCTCTAATGTACCTAAAATAATAGGATAAGTTCGGATACTCTCCGGAAAGTATCTCCACTGCTGCTATTATATATTTTCGGTGACGCTCCAATATTTTTCGGGGTACCTTTGAATTTTTTTCAATTATTTTTAAACTTAGTTGTTTTGAACTTTGCAATTCATAAATTAGCACTGGATTATTTAATATGTAAAAGACAGCTTTAGCACAGGATAATTTTGTTTTTTGGGCTTTTGGTGAGCAATTAGATAAATCTAAAAAAGAAAAACCATAATTTGAAAAAGCTTCATTTGCAGCTTCAATCTCAAATTTTAGAGAGTAGTCTTCTTCCTTAGATACTTTCTTTGCTACTGCAAGCTCTATGGAAATGTCCTGAGAATCTTCATTGAGTTCAGTATTAAATACTTTAGGGTTAACAGGTAACTCTAGGTTATGTTTTTTTTGAATTCTAAAATAATCTATGAGACGACGATGAATTAATAGTTTTGCAAAGCTAAGAAAATTTCCTTTCTCTAATTCATAACTCTGAGTTGCTTGCATAAATGCCTGAAGTGCAATAGACCATTCATCATCGCTTTTAGTAATGTAGCTATGGGTTATAGATGACGTACATTTCAAAATAAAGAATTCATTTTCCATAATAAATTCATTCAATATTTTATGATTATTTGCAGCTTCTATAGCCTTATTATCTATTTCTCTCAAATTCATCACTTCCTTAATTAATTTATTTTACCATGGTAAAATCCTTTGGTAAACTAATAAGATTAATAAGTTAACGCATCTAATTGCAAAAATACTTTAATATAATTGTGATAGAAGATAAATGTAAAGTATAGTAACTAAAATTGATTTATTCTAATGTTCCCAAAAGTTCTAAACATATAAATAAAAAAGTGGATTCTTGGAATCCACCTTTTTATTTATAACAGTGTGTTGTAAGTAATAACTACAGAGTATTCGGCTTTTTCACATGGGTTTTCATTTGGTAATGTAATTACTGCTTTTTTATTAACAGTACTTGTGTTACGAGGAACAAAAAATTCAAAAGAGGAATTTGCCACAGGGATATTTTTTTGAGAATACACAGTGACTTCTGCTCCAATTTTACTTCCAGGAAAAAGATCTCGAAAACACATATTAATTTTTAATAATCTTCCAATGGTTGTTGAGGCATCTAAATAATATTTAATATTTTCAGTACAACCGCAAGGATCTAAACAAAGTTCTAAATCTTCATTACAGTCATGAGAATCAAAATAAAGTTCTAAATCTTTATTACTTTTGTAATTATTAAATGTAAAATCTACATTGTCAATACAACCACAAGAATCTAAATTGAATTCTGCGTTTTCAGTACAATTACTAGGTACTAAATTTATATTTTGTAAATCATAGTTATCCATTTTTATACCCTTCCTTTTAATTATTTTACAAAAATTATGTTTAAACTGAATTTCTTAAGAAGTTTTTGTATGAATTATATAAGCAATACTAGTACCAGTTTAAGCATCTTTATACCAATATATTTACAAAGTAACAAAATAGATACACTTTTAGAAAAATATAAATGTGTAGTGTCAAGCATATCTTAATTGCATATATTAAAATTAGGAAGAGGAAATAGTTTATTACTACTTTAGATAAACTTAGGTTAAAGAAAAATTGTACTTAATTCTACTAATCTATTTATATTAAATAGATTAAAAAAATAATAGAATTAAAATATATAAAATAAGAGGTATAATATGAAAATTGAAATAAACTTAAACCCTGATGTTACTAAAAGTGAAGTAAATATAATACCTGATTCTATAGAAAATGAAGAAAATTTAGTGCCTGAGATTGTAGATGGAAAAGCTCAATGGCATAATGATCAGCTTCCTGTTACTGGAGATAAAAACTTAGTACCATGCTGCTGCCCAATAGAAATTGAAAAAGATGTAGATGCTAAAAGTAAATGTAGATTATTAAAATTTGAAATAGATGTTGAAAATTTGTGCCCAAATAAGGATTTCTTATTATTTGTAGCAGTATATAAAATTAAAAACTGGCCACATGGAACTGATAAATGTAAAGAAGAAGATAGATCTTGGCATCCTGATAGAAAAGTATCTCTTGGACAAATTTGTAGACGTGTAAGATTAGACGAGAGATGTAATGAATGTGGATGTAAAAAAGAATGCTTCATCTTAGTTATTGATGAACCTATATGTTCTGATGAAAAAATTTACTACAAGATATTTGGAAACTATGTAGAGGCCTGCAATATAGATCATTTAGTATAAAGTTACAATAATTATGATAATTTAATAATATAACTTAAGAGAAAAGGTGTATGTTTTATTTAAAGCATACACCTTTTTCCTTGTATATATTAAACCTAAATTTATAAATAATTTCACGTGACAAAGTGAAGCAATGGGAACTCAGAATTGGGATTTTAGTCATGAGTTGGTGACATATATGTTAATGAAATAAAAATATAATAATTTAAATTGTGTCAAATTAATAATAGCTTTAATATTATGATATTAAGTATAACTTTGAAATTTAAGTTCTGATTAATACCAAATGGTTAATTATTTTATTTACAAATAAGATGAAAAGGGTGATTATATGAACCAATGTGTTAAGAAAATTAGTTTTGAACCTTGCGAGTTTCAAAAGGACGTAGATGTTAATTTGAGTTATGAAATTTTAGGAATAAAAATTAAAGATATATTTGCTATAATAGTAGTACTAGTATTATTTAAATGTTTTACTTCATTTAATAATGTTTGCTGGAATTGTTGCTAGTATGATTTAAAGCTTATTTTCAAATTACATTTATATGTGAGTCTTTACTTTTAGAATCTACAAAAAATCTTTGATTTTTTATAAAATCAGTTGACTTTTTTAGAAAGCTAAAATATAATTAAGTACATTAAAAGAATAAATGAAATACATTGAAAAAGGAAAGTAATATATAATAAAAATTCAGAGAGAATATCAATTAGCTGAAAAGATATTTATTGGAGTTATATATGAAG
>DAMAVY010000007.1:0-21562 GCA_032077725.1 Clostridium sp.
AAATCTATATCAAGCTATAATATAAATACATAGTAAAATCATATTAATTTATATGTATTGTAAAATAATTAAAAATATACAATAATTAGTTCTAAAAATGAAATCAAAACTATTTTTTCATATGATAAGGGGGGATAACGTGAAGGTGATTTGTATTTTTAATCAAAAGGGTGGAGTAGGAAAGACAACTACCAATATAAACTTATGTTCTTATTTAGCTATGAATGGAAATAAAGTATTAGCTATTGATATAGATCCACAAGGAAATACAACAAGTGGAATAGGATTAGACAAAAGAAAGATTCATTGCTCAATGTATGATGTTTTAACTAGTAGTGTTTCTCTGAAGGAAATTATTAGAAAAAGTGAAATCATAGATAATTTTTATATTGCACCTTCGACAATGACTTTAGCAGCAGCGGAAGTTGAAATTATAAGTCAAGATCAGAGGGAAAAGGTCTTAAAAAATAAAATAGAAGAAATAAAGGATGATTATGACTACATATTTATAGATTGTCCACCTTCTCTAGGTATACTAACAATTAATGCATTAACAGCTGCAGATTCTGTCTTAATACCAATTCAATGTGAGTTTTACGCTCTTGAAGGAGTAGGTCAATTAATGAGTACAATTCAGATGATTAAAAGGTATTTGAATACAAACCTTAAAGTCGAGGGAGTAATCATGAGTATGTATGATAGTAGGACTAAGTTAAGTAATGAGGTTGTAGAGGAGATTAAAAACTACTTTACAGATAAAGTATACAATACTTTCATTCCGAGAAATGTAAAGCTGGCAGAATCACCTAGTTTTGGACTTCCTATAATGTTGTATGATGATAAATGCAAGGGAGCAGAAGCGTTCGAATCTTTAGCAGAGGAATTTATTAGCAGACAAGGAGGAAACTAGAATGAAAAAAACAAATGTTTTAGGAAAAGGATTATCCTCATTAATCCCAGAAAATGAATTTCAAGATATTGGTAATGAACAAATTTTAAATATTGATATTAATTTAATAAAACCTAATAAACATCAACCAAGAAAACATTTTGATGATGAAAAATTAATAGAATTAGCTAATTCTATTAAAGAACATGGAATTATTCAACCAATAATTGTGAAACCTGAAAATCAATTTTTTATAATAATTGCAGGTGAACGTCGTTGGAGGGCTGCTAAACTTTTAAACTTGAAAGAGGTACCTATAATTATCAAAGATTTATCAGATGTAGAGATTGTGGAGATTTCATTAATTGAAAATATTATTAGGGAAGATTTAAACCCTATAGAAGAGGCTTTAGCATATAGAAAATTGCTAGATGAATATAATTTGACGCAAGAAGAAATAAGTAAACAGGTTTCTAAATCTAGAAGTACAATAGCTAATTCCTTAAGATTGTTAAATCTTGATGATAGAATACAGGGATATTTAATAGAAGGTGTTCTTTCAGAGGGACATGGCAGGACTATATTAGGTTTAGAAAAAAAAGATGAGCAGTATATAGTAGCCCAAAAAGTAATTGATGAAAACTTGAACGTTAGGCAAACTGAAGCTCTAGTAAGAAATTATAATAAACCTGTACTTAAAAAAGAAGTTAGAAAAAATGAAGCAGATATATATTATAAAGATATAAAAGCAAAATTGGAAAATCATTTTAATACAAAAGTAAGTATTAGCAATAATTCAAAGAATAAAGGAAAAATAGAGATAGAATACTATTCTCCAGAAGATTTGCAAAGAATTATAGAAATATTAAGTGTATAATGTTTCACGTGAAACAATTTAGGGAGGATGAATGGTTTGGATCAAATAATTGATTTTTTTAATGAATATGGTGTGTTTGTAAATATGGTATTAATTGTGTTAGTAATTGTTTTAATTATTGTAGTAATTTCGTCCTTAGTATCTATAGGTAAATTAAAAAATAAATATAGAAAATTAATGAGGGGTACCAATAATAAAAATTTAGAAGAATTATTGATTAATTCATTGGATACAATAGGTAACATGCAAGTAGTTTCAGACGAAGTTAAAGTGTTGTGCAATGAAACCTTAAAAACATTAACAGCATGTATTCAAAAAGTTTCAATACAAAGGTATAAAGCTTTTGAAGATGTGGGGAGCGACTTAAGTTATTCAATTGCTATGTTGGATGGTAACAATAATGGTGTAATAATTACAAGTATTTATTCTAGAAATGAAAGCATTACATATGCGAAACCTATTGATAATGGAATATCAAGATATGACTTATCTACTGAAGAGGAAAGTGTATTATACCAGGCTATAAACACCGATACTGTTAAATAAAATATTAATTATGTTTTCATAATGATAAAGAACTATTTTTCATAGTTCTTTATTTTTAATTAGATATATTTCATAGGTGAATTACATATAGTGGCTATAATGTGAAAAAATAAATAAATTGAAGTTCAATTTGATTTTGTTGTTGCAAAAAGATAAATCTTTATCTAATAAACAATATGAACACATCTAGCCATAAAAACCAGCTAAAAAGAAGAGATAAGAAATGTTTCACGTGAAACATTTCTTATCTCTTCTTTTTATGGTAAGTGAATTTGAGAAATTTCCGAAATAATAATATCCTTAGAGTTAGAAGAAGATTTTCTTCCACCTATAGTTTTTAATATTGAGTGGTATAATCCTGAAGAGATGGTTTCAGCTAATTTCATTACAATATACAATCGAGTATTCTGAAGTACCATAAATTCAAGAGAACCAGATATATTAACTATACCGGTGATACTTAAATTACCAACACCAGGTAAATTCTTGTTAAGAGCAGAACCTGGATATAAAGGTTTAGATTCAATTATAATATTGCCTACATTCTGAAGACTGCCTAACGAAGCATCTACAGCTATAATATATGGGTTATTATGATTTTGAAGTATAAAATCATTAGTCTGAGATATGTTCTTAGCATGAACAGGTTTTTCTAAGTTTCCATATATAAATACCTTATCTCGAACTAAAAATTTGAGTTTATCACCTACAATAGGCCCTAAACTGTCTCCAGTGGATCTATCCGTACCAACGCATAAAATAATAATTTCTCTATTTTCCTTAATAGCTTCAACTAACTCGGTAGAAACAATTTCTCTTATTTTATATACACAATTATCGGACAAAGCATCCAAAATAACTTTCTTGACCAAAAGTAACACCTCCTATACTAGAAAGTATTACCAAAGGGTGGAAAATAATACATAATAAATGAACTATAATTATATTTTACAAATTCTTTATAATCGTGTTGAGAGAAGATAAAATATAAGATACATCTTTTTCATCATTAAAGTATCCAAAACTAAATCTTAATGTGCCAATGGGAAATGTTCCTATAGTTTTATGAGCTAAAGGGGCACAATGTAGTCCTGTCCTAGTTATAATATTATATTCTGAGTCTAGAATGAATCCGAGTTCGCTATTATCTATAATTGAAGAATTTATAGATATAGTAGAAATTCTATTTTCTATGTTGAGTTTACCATATACTTTCATTGTGGGTATGTTTAAAACACCATCGATGAATTGCTTTGTTAGAAAATCTTCATGCTCCTTAATTGCAGAAAGACCTTCTTGCTTAATAAATGAGATTCCAGAGAGAAGTCCAGCAATACCTGGAGAGTTTAAGGTACCGCTTTCAAATTTATCAGGAAGAAAGTTTGGTTGAAGAATTTCCGAAGAAACACTTCCAGTACCACCTGAAATTAGTGGGCTACAAGATTCATTCATGATATCATCAATTATAAATCCGCCGATACCTTGAGGACCTAATAAACTTTTATGTCCTGTAAATGCAAGTGCATTACAGTTAAGTTTTTGAAAGTCTAAATCTAGAACTCCAGCGGTTTGAGCACTATCAATAATGAAAAATATGTCATTATCTCTACATACCTTCCCTATTTCTTCCAGTGGTTGAATTGTACCAACTACATTAGACCCGTGGGAAATTGCTACTAGTTTAGTATTGATCTTAATTTTACTCTTAAAATCATCTATATTAAGTTCACCAAGTTCATTACATTCAATAATATCAAGTTCAATTATGCCTTTATCTTTAAGCTCGTTTAAAGTTCTGAGAGTGCTGTTATGATCCATAGATGAAGTTATTACATGCCATCCTTTTTCAACAATGCCTCTGATAAGAATATTTAAAGATGTTGTGATATTGTTGGTAAAAATTACATTTTTGGGATCTGGAAAGTTAAAAAAGTCACAGATAGCATTTCTACATTGAAATACAACTTTATTTCCTTTTAAAGAAGAAGTAGAAGCTCCTCTTCCTGGATTAGCTCCTATATTTCTCATGTAATTCATAATATCATTATAAACAGAATCTGGTTTTGGAAAAGAAGTGGCCGCATTATCTGCATAAATCTTCATAATATTACCTCCCTAGTAAAATATAAGCATATAAATATTATGAATACACTTATATATTTGAAATTTTAATACGATATTTTCTTTAGATTTGATATAATTAAGTTATAATAAGTAGTAGTAATTTAATAAAACTTATTACAACTAATGATACAACATAATATTGAATATATACAATATTATTTGTTACATTTAACATTAGTAATATAATTATAGCATTGTATCATGTTTATAATCACTGGTAAAAATTTTTTCAATAAAAGTTTATGTACAAGTAAAAATAAAATTATATAGGGGGAAATACCATGGAAAATAATAATAAAATTGATTGCAGGGGACTAAACTGCCCAATTCCAGTTGTAAATACAAAAAAGTATTTCGATGGATTAACTAGTGGAAAAGGGATAATAATAGTGGATAATGATGTTGCGAAAAATAATTTAGTTAAATTTGCAGAAGGAAATGGTTTTAAATATGAAGTTGATAAAAAAGCAGATGATTTATTCTATGTAACCATATTAAAAGAAGCAAATATAGAAAATAAATCTAAAGTAGAAAGAATAGAAGGTGTGGAAAAAATGCCATTTACAATTGTAGTAGGATCAGATAAATTAGGAAATGGTGATGATGAATTAGGAACAACTCTTATGAAGAGTTATCTTTTTGCACTTTCAGAAGCAGATGTTATACCTGATAACTTACTTTTTTTAAATGGTGGTGTAAAATTAGTATGTGAAGACGCTCTTACTCTAGATAGTATAAAGAAACTAGAAGAAAGAGGTACAAAGGTACAAAGTTGTGGATTGTGCTTGGATTTCTTCGGATTGAAGAGTAAATTAGCAGTTGGCGAGGTTACTAATATGTATGCAATAATAGAAATGATGAATAGTGGAAATACAATAAAACTATAATAAAACTATAATAAGTAGAACTAGGAGATAAATAATGAAGGATTTTCTTATAGTAACTTTTAATAATACTCATGAAGCTATGAAAGCTGAATCTGTATGTATTGCAGAAAAAGTTAAAGTCACAATGATGCCCACACCTACTTACATAACAAAGAGCTGTGGGATAAGCTTAAGAATCGGTGTAGAAGAAAAAAATAGTTTATCAAAATTAATAAGTGATAGTAAAATCGGATATAAAACTATATATGAGTTAAAGGATAGTAAATTACTTGAACTGAAATTTGATTAGTATATATGGTATATGAAAAAAATTCAATTGTATATGTTTTATATTAACAGATTTTAATAGATATATTAATGGTATTAATGTTACAATTTATACATTATAGGTAATCTATAAATTTAACTGTTGGCAAATACTATTATTTAAGGAGAGATATATGAAAGAATTTGAATTAAATGATATTGTAGAAACAAAAAAAACTCATCCTTGTGGGAGTAATAAGTGGGAAATAATAAGAGTTGGCGCTGATATAAAAATAAGATGTATTGGATGTAATAGAATTGTTATGATTCCAAGAAGTAAATTTGAAAATAGCATTAAGAAGGTTATAAAAGTAGAAGAAGCATAGAATGGTCAGAAAGAGATCAGAAAGAGAAGAAGCATAGAATGTTAGAAGTTGACTTGTAAATTATATTGTGATATAATTTATTGATGTAATCCCTGCTGTGAAAATCACAGCCGTTAGTCCGGGGGGAGGAGGTGAAACTAATGAGAACATATGAAACAATATTCATATTACACCCATCATTAGACGAAGAGGCTGTTAAAGCTAACGTTGAAAAATTCAAAGGTGTAATAGAAAATAATGGTGGAGAAGTTGAAAGCGTTGACGCTTGGGGTAGAAGAAAGCTAGCTTATGAAATCGCTAAAGTTAACGAAGGTATATACACTCTAATAAACTTCAAAGCTGATTCAGAATTACCTAAGGAATTAGACAGAGTATTTAGAATTTCAGACAGTGTTATAAGACATATTATTATCAATCCAGAAAGTAAGTAGGTGGTATGATGAATAAAGTTGTTCTAATCGGAAGATTAACCAAAGACCCAGAGTTAAAGTTTACTCCAGGTACAGGTACAGCTGTAGCCACATTTACGATTGCAGTCAATAGAAGATTTAAGAGGGAAGGTCAACCAGAGGCAGACTTTATACCTGTAGTAGTATGGGGTAAACAAGCTGAAAGTACTGCTAATTACATGAGTAAAGGTAAACTTTTAAGTGTAGCTGGCAGAATTGAAACTCGTTCTTATGAAGCTAAAGACGGTGGAAGAAGATATGTTACTGAAGTAATAGCTGATGAAGTAAGCTTCCTTGAATGGGGTGGCAATAAAGCATCAGGAATGAATACTGGAGCTAGTTCTCACAATGATTCATCAATACCAGCAGACTATTTTGGTGGTGGAGATATGACTCCAATTGATGATGGTGAGGATATGCCGTTTTAATAATTAGGTAAGGAGGTAAGTGCAATGGCTTATGATAGAAATGATAGAAATGATAGAAATGATAAAAGAAAAGGCGGAAACAGAAAAAGAATGAAGAGAAAAGTATGTTCATTCTGTATAGATAAAGCAACCGCTATCGATTATAAAGATATCAACAAATTAAGAAAGTACGTTACAGAAAAAGGTAAGATATTACCAAGAAGAATTTCTGGAAACTGTGCTAAACACCAAAGAATGTTAACTGTAGCTATTAAAAGAGCTAGAAACATAGCATTATTACCATTCACAACTGAATAGTAATAACTAAGTTTGTTAAACTTAACATATAATTGATATAGAACTAGTGAATTGTTATGATTCGCTAGTTTTTTATTTTAATTACTGTGAAATAAAGGTAAATATACCTATATTCATGTTGCATAAATATTAAAAAAATTTTACAATAGACTTATAGCCTAAAGAAAGGATGATTCTTATGAGACGAGAAGAGTTTAATATCATGTCCAACGTAAAAGTAATAGAAGGACTAAAGGCAGAATTATTATGTATTATTGGAGATTTTTTTAAATTATTAAGTAGAGGAAGTAATGTAGCACAAGATGCAATTTTAGATTGTATATCAGGAGCAATAATATTATTATATATTTTAGCGGAAAAGTTAGGGTATTCTCACTTAGCAATTGATGAGACCATGAAGAAAAAACTCAAGGTTGGTATAGTAGAAGGAGATCCTCTTGAAAAAAATGGTAAAGAGCTCAGTAAGCTCTATGAACACATAAGAGAGAGAAACTAAATGGGAGGATATTATGGAACAAAAGATTAATACAAAAAGTTTAGTAGAAGCTGCATTGATGTGTGGTATTATTATTATAATAGTAATTATTACATCATATATTCCATTTTTAAACGTAATTGGAAGCTTGATATTGCCAATTCCAATAGCTATTATCTACTATAGGAATGATTTTAAATATTCTATAGGATGTATAATAGTAAGTATAATTCTAACAAGTATGTTGTTTAATCCGGTGGTAGCTATCAATTCAGGTATAACATATGCTTTGGTAGGCATTGTTTTGGGATATTGTTTAAAGAATAAAAAGAAACCTTACAATACTTTAGTAATTGTTGTTGCAGCATGTATAGTTTCATTTATAGCACAAATGTGGATAGCTGGCATATTTATTGGGAATGTAAATATATTTCAGGTAGTAGAAGATATGTTAAAGCAATTGGTGGATATGTTTAGTGTGGCTATAGAAGATACTAAAAATTTATATGTTAGTTTAGGGGTAACAGCAGCTCAAATCCAAAATTTTGATAAGCTAGCATCTATTATGACAATAGAAACTTTAGAAATCCTATTACCAGCTACGATTTTTATTTATAGTTTTTTCCAAGGATATATATCATATGAACTTGCCAAGAAAATACTTAAAAAGCTTAATTATAAAGATATTGAAAACTTAAGTTTTTCAGAGGTTTATATTTCAAATTTACTTGGAGCGGCATTGATTGCAATTATGAGTATCGGTATAATAACTAGTAGCAGGGGTGTTTCATTGGGACTATTATTATATAATGCCACAATGGTGCTCGCTATGATTATAATGACAATCAATGGTGTAGCTACTGTAGATTATTTTTTGAAGAGAAAAATGAATATGTCTAAAGTCAAGAGGGGTATTATAATAGGTATAGTATTAATTATGGGGTTGTTTACATTTTTCAGTGTTATTGGATTCGTAGAGATGATGTTAGATTTTAGAAAGTTAGACCCTCATAGACTTAGAAAGGTGTAGCATATGAATAAAAAGTGTTTTAATGATAATATATGTTTTTTAATAAAGAGTAAGGTATGTATATTTTTATTAATGATTTTTGTGACTATATTATTTATAACGCATAAATTTTTCGGCTCTAGTATAATTCTTTTAACATATGTAGTTTTTCTTTTATATACTATTAATTATAATAATAAGAGGTATAATTTTAATAAGCCAATTGGAGAAATTACATCTAATATTGATTCAGTTGAAAAATTTACATTCTCAAAAGGTCCCTTTCCTATTATATTTTTGTCCGATACAGGTGAGATAATTTGGTGCAATGAAAATGTATCATCAAAGCTAGAAGGAAATGAGATAATAGGGCAAGATATAAAAGAAATAATAAAAGAAATTAATGTAAAACTTATTTTGGATGGAAAAAAATCTGAATATAAAAATGTTGTTTTTATGGGAAAAAATTATGATATATATACTACTGTCCTTTACGACGATGGACTAGATGAAGTAAATAAGGTTATAATAGTATATTTAAATGATATTACTGATAGTATTAATCTTATTAAGCAAATTAATGAAATTAAAGAAAGTGTAATGCTTATAGAAATTGATAATCTAGATGATGTTATAAAAACTACAGAAGAAGAGTTTAGACCACAATTAATAGCGGATATAGATAGGACAATAAATAATTATGCTAGTAGCTTACAGGCGCTTATTAGAAAATATGCTTCAAATAAATATGTATTAACAACAAAAGATAAGAATATTGAAGATGAAATGATAAAAAAATTTGATATATTGGATGTAATAAGGGAAGTAAGTCGCGGGAATAAGCTTACAGTAACTCTAAGTATAGGCGTAGGAAGAGCCGGAGAAAACTCTGCTCAAAATCATGAATTCGCAACTATAGCTAAAGATTTAGCCCTTGGAAGAGGCGGAGATCAATGTGTGGTCAAGAGTTTCGAAAAGGTATCTTTTTATGGTGGAAAAACCAAGGAGGTAGAAAAACGAACAAAGGTTAGAGCTAGGGTTATAGGTCATTCACTTCTTGAACTTATAAATGAAAGTAGTAATATATTTATTATGGGGCACAATAACCCAGATATGGACTGTCTTGGGGCAGCGATAGGTATGTATAGTACAATATGTTCTTTAGATAAGGAATGCTATATTATAATGGATGAACCACATGATGCTGTAGAGTACATGCTTTATAAACTTCAAGAAGATGAAAGATATAAAAATGCTTTTATAAATTCTCATTCAGTTAAACAACTTAAAAATGATAAAAGTTTATTAATAATAGTTGATGTTCATAATGAAAGTTACATCCTTTCCATGGAAGTAGTAAACCTATTCAGCAGAATGGTAATTATTGATCATCATAGAAAGACTGAAGATTTTATACAAGGTGCATTACTTAGTTATATAGAGACCTATGCATCATCTACCTCTGAGTTAATAACAGAATTAATTCAGTATATGGTAGAAAAACCAAAAATGAAAGAAATTGAGGCAGTATCGTTACTGGCTGGAATATGTCTTGATACAAAGAACTTTTGCTTTAAAACTGGAGTAAGAACTTTTGAAGCCGCAGCTTTTTTAAGAAGGCAAGGAGCTGATACTGTAGATGTAAAAAGAATTTTTAGTGAACCTTTAGATGTATACATAACGAGATCTGATATAATAAGAACTGCAAGGGTTAATAATGGAATAGCAGTAGCTAAATGCCCGGCTAATATATCAAATTCGGTTTTAACTGCTCAAGCTGCGGATGAACTGTTAAATATTACTGGTATTCAAGCGTCCTTCGTTATTGCTAAAATAGAAGAGGGTACTTATATAAGTGGAAGATCCTTAGGTGATATAAATGTTCAAGTAATATTAGAATATTTAGGCGGTGGAGGACATTTAACGATGGCGGCAGCTAAAATTAAAGATACTACACAAAACCAAGCAGAAGAATTGTTAAGTAATGCTATAGAAAAATACTTAAGGAAGGGTGAATAATAATGAAAGTTATTTTATTACAAGATGTAAAATCAGTTGGGAAAAAAGGTGAGGTTATTAATGCTTCAGATGGATATGCAAGGAATTTCTTATTTCCAAAAAAATTAGCTGAAGAGGCTAATGAAGTTAATATGCATATTTTAAACAAAAAAAATGAAGCTGATAGAAAGAAAAAATTAGCTGAAATAGAAGAAGCTCAAAGTTTAGCTAGTAAACTTAAAGACAAGGAAGTAATTATCTATGCTAAGTGTGGAGATAATGGAAGATTATTTGGAGCCATTACAACAAAAGATATTTCTCAGGAAATGGAGAAACAATTAAATATATCAATAGATAAGAAAAAAATTGTAGTTAATACTATTAAGAGTATGGGTGCATACGATGTAGAAGTGAAATTATATCCAGAAATATCAACTAAAATAAAAGTTATTGTTAAAGAACATGAATAGATTCTAAAAATCGAGGGGAGGAAAGCATAGAAGAACTAAAAATTCCTTCTATGCTAATACATTTTGAATATAAATTCAATGGATAAATTAAATGATATTAATTTTGAACAAGAAATGCCAATAGAAGTAGAAATACAAGTTTTATATGAAGTTATGTACAAGCTATTAGACGAGGGAACTATTAGAGGAAGAGCAGTAAAATTTAAAGTTCAAAAACATCTAAACAGCAAAGACATGTATAGAAAAATATATGCAATTAATAAAATTATTACCGATGGAAAAGGTATTGATATACCACCATCTGAAGGTAATGTTAAAGAGGTATTAAGAGCTACTAGTTTAGAAGTAAGTGAACTTTTAGCTAAAAGATATGTACAAAACAAGTTAGAAGCAGAAGTTGAAAAACAAATTATAGATAAACAAGATAAGTATGTGGATGAAGTAAGATTAGGAATCATAAGAAAGCAAAGAGGTTCAGAAAATAGCAATACTTTAAAGAAGTATGAAGAACTTGAGCGTCTAGATGCAAAACACCTAACACAAAATGTTATGAGTATATTAAGACCTGAGAGCTTTTCAGAAATAGTTGGACAAGAAAGAGCAATAAAATCTTTAATATCAAAGATGTCTTCCCCATATCCACAACATATAATACTATATGGACCACCAGGAGTAGGAAAAACTACAGCAGCTAGAATTGCACTGCAGGAAGTAAAAAAATTAAAACATACTCCCTATGCTGAAGATGCAAGCTTTGTAGAAGTAGACGGAACTACTTTAAGATGGGACCCAAGAGAGATAGCAAATCCACTTCTAGGATCAGTTCATGATCCTATATACCAAGGATCTAAGAGAGATTTAGCAGAAAGTGGAATTCCAGAGCCTAAAACAGGACTCGTTACAGATGCTCATGGAGGGGTGTTGTTTATTGATGAAATTGGAGAATTAGATTCTACACTTCAAAATAAGTTATTAAAGGTATTAGAAGATAAAAGAGTTGAATTTTCATCATCTTATTATGATCCTGATGATGAGAATACTCCTAAATATATAAAATATTTATTTGATAAGGGTGCACCGGCTGATTTTGTCCTTATAGGAGCTACAACAAAAGAGCCTAGTGAAATTAATCCAGCTTTAAGATCAAGATGTACAGAGGTTTATTTCGAACCACTATCTGCTAAAGATATAGAAAGCATTGTATTAAATGCCGCTAAAAAGTTAAATATAACATTAGAGGATGGTTTGGCAAAGGAAATAAGCAGATATACTATAGAAGGTAGAAGAGCTATTAATATCCTTGCTGATGTGTATGGATATGTATTATTAAAAAATGATAATAAAGAGAACTTGATTATAACTATTGAAGATTTAAATGAAGTAACTTCTAATAACAGGTTAATACCATATGAAGAAATTACTAGCTTAGATAATAAAGAAGTAGGTCAAATATTTGGTCTTGGAGTATCAGGTTTTTTAGGATCAACTATAGAAATTGAGTGTGCTGTATTCGAAGCTAAAGAAAAAGGCAAAGGAAGCATTAGATTTAATGAAACAGCAGGTTCTATGGCTAAAGACTCTGTATTTAATGCTACTTCTGTAATAAGGAAAGTTACTGATAAAGAAATTAGAGATTTTGATATTCATGTAAATGTTATTGGTGGAGGAAAAATAGATGGTCCATCAGCAGGCGCTGCTATAACTTCATGTATTATAAGTTCTCTTTTAAATAAGCCATTAAGACAGGATATTGCTGTCACTGGTGAAATATCAATAAGAGGTAAAATAAAGCCGGTAGGTGGAGTTTTTGAAAAAATATATGGAGCAAAACGTAAGGGGATAAAACAAGTAATAATCCCAAAAGATAATTTAAATGATGTACCTAGCAATATTGAGGACATAAAAATTACAGCTGTGTCAACCATAGAAGAATTACTACGAATAGTATTTTAAACATTATTATTAAAACCCTGTTACCCAAATAATACAGGGTTTTGATTTTTATTTTAATGAAAATAAATATTCAAGGTAATATTAAGTGTATTAGGATGTGATAATATGAGTGAATCACTTAGAACTATGCCTCAAAATATAGATGCTGAACAATCAGTAATAGGTTCTATGCTTATAGATAAAAATGCCATTGCGCAAGCTGCAGAAGTTCTTCAAGCTGAAGACTTTTATAAGGATGCTCATAAAACTATGTTTAAGGCTATAAGGGATTTATATAATAAAGATGTACCAGTAGATATGATTACCTTAGTTGATTATCTAAAATCTAACGATATGATTGATAAAGTGGGAGGAATAACATATATTACGGAGATAAGTATGTCCGTACCATCTACAGCAAATTTAACTTCATATATAAAAATAGTTGAAGATAAATCCACTCTTAGGAAATTGATAAGAAGTTCAACAGAAATAATAGAAAATAGCTATAACAAACAAGATAATGTTGAATCGGTAATAGATTTGGCTGAAAAAAATGTATTTAATATATCAGAAAAAAGAAATACCAGTGATTTTGAACCTATGAGTATAGTTCTTGAAAGAGGATTTCTAGAGATAGAGAAGATTTTTAATAATAAAGGTCAAATTAATGGAGTAGGTAGTGGGTTTAAAGATTTAGATGCTAAGACATCTGGATTTCAGAGTGGAGACATGGTACTTATAGCAGCAAGGCCATCTATGGGAAAAACAACTTTTGGTCTTAATATAGCTCAAAATGCAGCTGTAAGAGGAGGAGAAAAAGTTGCTATATTTTCTTTAGAGATGAGCAAGGAGCAACTTGCTTATAAGTTACTTTGTGCAGAAGCTAATGTGGATATGGTTAGATTAAGAAATGGTGATTTAGATGATAGGGATTGGGAGAATATTGCAAGAGCTTCAGGACCTTTAGCAGCAGCAGAAATATATATTGACGATACTGCAGGTATTTCTATAATGGAAATGAGATCTAAGTGTAGAAGGCTTAAAATAGAGCATGGAATAGATTTAATTATGATAGATTATCTTCAGTTAATGACAGGAAATAATCCAGACAATAGACAACAGGAAGTTTCGGAGATATCAAGAAGCATAAAAGCTTTAGCTAAGGAAATGAAATGCCCCGTTATTGCATTATCTCAGTTATCTCGTGCACCAGAGCAAAGAGCTGATCATCGTCCAATGCTGTCCGACCTTAGAGAGTCAGGGTCTATAGAGCAGGATGCGGATATAGTTATGTTTTTGTATAGAGAATATTACTATAGTAAAGAAAAAGAAGATGAAAATTTAGCTGAATGTATAATAGCTAAACATAGAAATGGTGAAGTTGGAACAGTTAACCTAGCATGGATAGGTAAATATAGTAAGTTTGGGAATTTAGATTTAGTACATCAAGGTTAACTAAAGTAATTTTGTTGTAATTTCATATTCAAAGGAAACGCAACACACAGGGTTGAACATATGAATTTTCATTTTCTTTTGGCAAATTGAGTAATTTCCACCTTCCAATATTATATTTGGTGCATATACTACACATTTAGTACATAAAGATATATTAATTATTCTTTATGTGAGGTGGGTAATATTTATGATAGATCAAATAAACAATACTAGTAAATTGGTAGAAGATGATAATGACCGAATTGGAAAAGATGGTTTATTAGCCTTAGAAGATAAATCAGAACTTAATTTTGAAAATACTTGTGAGGACAAGAATGTTACAGAGAATAATAAATCTATATTAGAAGAAGATCATATTATAGATGAAAGTTTAAGTTTGCAGAATAACTTTAGTGAAAAAGAAGACCATATAAATCAGAAGAGTAAACAAAGGAAAAAGAAAATTTCACATTTAGAGTACATAGAAGATAGAAAATATAGTGAGAAAAGTTGGGGTGCAACATTAATTTTCTGTATTTTCTTAGGTCTTATTGGTTTTCATAGATTCTATGTGGGAAAAGCAGGTACGGCAATATTAATGTTATTTACCCTTGGTGGATTTGGAATATGGACTTTGGTAGATTTAATAATTATAATACTGAATAGCTTCACAGATGAAGAAGGCAGAACAATTAAAAGAAAAAAATTGAGTGAGCAACATTAAAAAGATGTGGTAACCCATATCTTTTTTTAGATATAGTTGAATGATTAGATTGCATTTATTAAAAGTCATGTAAGTAAATTAAAAAATGTGGGTTTCATATGCAATATAATTTAATAGAAAAAACAATGATTTAATGCAGAAACTCTTTAATTTATAGTCTTAAAGTAATATTATTATGTATAGAAATATGTAAAGTAAAATTTAAGGAGAACATTTATGGAAACTAAAAAAATTAGTGAATTTAATAAGAGTGATAAAATTGAAAGTTTTTTTCTGGTAAAAAATGCCGAATGTAAAATAACGAATAATAGTACTACTAATAAGTATTTAGATTTTACGTTAATTGATTCCACTGGAGAAATAAATGCAAAATTGTGGGAGTGCACTAATGATATAGAAAACTTAATTAAGGATAATATGTTAGTAAAGGTAAGAGCTGTAGTTAATGAATATAGAGGAAAGCTTCAATTAAAGATAGATAAGGTTAGACTTGCTACAGAAGAAGATAACATTAATATAGATGATTTTATATTAGTTGCTCCTTATAAATCAGAAGATATGTTTGAAGTTATATTAGATTTTATTGAGAAGATAGAAAATAGAGATATAAAAAATATTACAGAGACTATAATTAGTAAGTTTAGTGAGAAGTTAATGCATTATCCAGCTGCAAAGTCAAATCATCATGCAATAAAAGGTGGACTTTTATATCATATAACAACTATGCTAAAAGCTGCAGAAAGGCTATTAGAAATATATACTTATTTAAATAAGGATTTATTATATGCAGGCATTATTCTTCATGATATGGCCAAAATTGAAGAAATGGAATCAAGTGAGCTTGGGATAGTATCTAGATATAGCACTGAAGGTCAGCTATTAGGTCATATAACACAAGGAGTTAGTTTAATTGAAAATGCTGGAGTAAGTAATAATGCTGACAAAGAAGTTATTATGTTATTACAACACATGATATTAACACATCACTATGAACCAGAGTATGGTAGTCCTAAAAAACCTATGATACCCGAGGCTGAAATGCTTCATCATCTAGATGTATTAGATGCAAGAATGTATGATATGAAAAAAGCTACAAAGGATTTAAAGCCTGGAGAATTTTCAGAAAAAATATTTAGTCTAGATGGAATTAATGTTTACAAATCTTTAATTTAATTAATGATATTACATTGCATTATAAAGAATACAGTATGAACTTTTAGTTTGTACTGTATTCTTTATTGTACGTATATGGTTTGAATTTTATCTAGTCTATTACGCGAAATGTTTATTAAAAGATTGTAGATAAAAGTGGATAGATTCTAAGGAAGTGAAGTTTTGAATCTACTAGATATTTGGAGAATCATTGATATTTAAGTGACCTTCAACTTCTATACATATATATTTAAAAATATCATAAAATAAGCATATTGATTTATAAAAAATAGTTTATAGAAATACTGAGAAAAGAAGTTATAAAACATAGAGTATGACGAAGAATTTTAAGCAAACATAGTAAAATATTCGTATTTTCATTGAAAATAATACTTTACTTTGTTAATATAGGTATGGGGTGATTAAACATGTATAAGGATTATGATATTATTATTGTTGGAGCAGGAGCTAGCGGCATTTATTCAGCATATGAACTAACAATTTTAAAATCAAATGCTAGGGTGCTAATAATAGAAAAAGGAAATAGCCTTGAAAAAAGAACTTGTCCAATTGATGGGAAAAAAATCAAGAGTTGTATAAATTGTAAATATTGTAACATAATGAATGGTTATGGCGGTGCAGGAAGTCTTTCGGATGGTAAGTACAACATAACTAATAATTTCGGAGGAGATTTATATAATTACGTAGGTAGAGAAGAAGCTTTAGAACTTATGTATTACGTAGATAAGGTTCTTTGTGACAATGGAGGAGATGATGCGAAGCTTTATTCTACTGTGGGTAGTAAAATAAAGTCGGAAGCACTTAAATATGATCTACATCTATTAGATGCACAGGTTAGACATCTTGGTACTGATAGAAATTTAAATATTCTGGGCAATATCTATAATCACCTAAAAGACAAAATAGATATGGAATTTAACACCGAAGTTATCGATATTGAAAAACAAGGTGAAGAATTTATATTGCAGACTGATAAAGGGCAATATAGGTGCAAGGATTTGGTGGTTGCATCAGGAAGATCTGGATCAAAATGGATCTCAAATGTGTGTGATAAATTAGGAATACCAACCCAAAGTAATAGAGTGGATATTGGAGTTAGAGTTGAGCTTCCAGCTGCTGTTTTTGAGCATATAACTGATAAGGTTTATGAAAGCAAGATTGTGTATAGAACTAAGCAATATGGAGATCTAGTTAGAACTTTTTGTATGAATCCACATGGTGAGGTAGTAAATGAAAATACCAATGGAATTGTTACTGTAAATGGACATAGTTATTCAAATCTAGAATTACATACACAAAATACTAACTTTGCACTTTTAGTAACAAATAATTTTACTGATCCATTTAAAGATAGTAATGAGTATGGAGAATCAATAGCAAAGCTTAGCAATATGTTAGGCGGTGGAGTTCTGGTACAAAGATTTGGCGATTTAGTACAAGGAAGAAGAACTAATGAACATAGGTTAGAGGGTAGTTTTACAATTCCAACATTGAAGGCTACCCCAGGGGATTTAAGTTTAGTTATACCAAAGCGCCAACTTGATGGTATAATAGAAATGATTTATGCTCTAGATAAGATAGCACCAGGTACAGCCAACGAAGATACATTGCTATATGGTGTAGAAGTTAAATTCTATAATTCTAAAATAGAAGTAGATAATAATCTTGAAACAAAAATTAAAAATCTTTATATGTTAGGAGATTGTTCTGGGGTTACACATTCATTATCTCAAGCATCTGCTAGCGGAGTTTACGTTGCTAGAATAATAAATAAAAAATATAATGAACAAGTTTAAACATAGTAAATTTTACTTATGTTAGTAAAAGAAAGTGAGGAAAAGTATGCCATCATTTGTAGTATTAGGAGCTCAATGGGGAGACGAAGGAAAGGGGAAAATGACAGATTATCTTGCAGAAAGTGCAGATGTAGTTGTTAGATTCCAAGGAGGTAATAACGCAGGTCACACTGTAGTTGTTGGAGAAAAAGAATATAAATTACACTTAATTCCATCAGGAATTCTTTATGAAAATAAGCTTAATGTAATTGGTAATGGAGTAGTCGTTGATCCAGAAGCGTTATTTACAGAAATGGATTATTTAAAGGGACTCGGAGAAAACATCACTCCTGAGAGATTGGTTATAAGTGATAGGGCTCAAGTTATAATGCCATATCATAAGATATTAGATGCATTAAAGGAAAAAGCTAGAGGTAAAAACGATATAGGAACTACTAAAAAGGGTATAGGACCTTGCTATACTGATAAAGTTGAAAGGTGTGGAATAAGAATTTGTGATCTTATTAAACCTGAAGTACTAAGAACTAAATTAGAAGAATATTTACCAGGAAAAAATGATCAAATAGTTAAACTTTATGGTGGAGAACCTTTGGATTTAGAAGCGGTTTATGATACTTTTAATGCCTATGGTCAGAAAATAAAACCATATGTAGCTGATACATCTGTTAGAGTTTTTGACAGCATAAAAGCTAATAAAAATGTTCTATTTGAAGGAGCTCAAGGAACACTTCTTGATATCGATTTTGGATCATATCCTTATGTAACATCTTCAAATACTGTAGCTGGTGGTATATGTACAGGAGTTGGCATAGGACCAACTATGATAGACAGTGCTGTAGGTATTGTTAAGGGATATACAACACGAGTTGGAAAAGGACCATTTCCAACAGAACTTGAAAATGAAGTTGGAGATTGGATTAGAGAAAAAGGTTTTGAATATGGCGTTACTACTGGAAGAAGTAGAAGATGTGGATGGCTTGACCTTGTTATATTAAAAAGTGCAGCAAGAGTTTCAGGGTTAACTAGTTTTGGAGTAACTAAAATCGATACCCTTGCAGGTCTTGAAAAAGTGCAAGTTTGTGTAGGCTATAAACTTGATGGAAAAGTTATAGACTACTTCCCAGCAAGTCTTGAAGATCTAGCTAAATGTGAACCTGTATATGAAGAATTTGATGGATGGGATGAAAGCATAAAAGATGCTAGAAAATATGAAGACCTACCAGAGACTGCAAAGATATACTTAAAGAAAATTGAAGACTTTACTGGAGTTAAGATATCTATAATTTCCGTTGGTCCAAAGAGAGACCAAACAATGAGAGTAGCAGGACTGTAAGGACTGGCAGAACTTAAAAAATATTAGATAAACTAATGGGTAATTATTAAATTTATGAAAAATAAATTTTAATAAGTTCATTGAAAAGAAATAATTAACATATAAAATAGACTGATAAAGAGGTGACGTATACCTTTATTATCAGTCTTGTTTTTATTTATTGATAATTATATAGAATTAAAGGTTAAAATCAAAATAACGCGTTAATTTGAGCGTAGACAAAAAGTTATTGTATATTATAGCTGAGACATTAGTGAGTTATATATACCGTCTATGGAGGCGCTAGAGGAGCTCCAACACCACTGTAGATTAAAACCACCACAATCACCATCTACGTCTAATATTTCTCCACCAAAATATAACCCATTGGTTAGGTTTGATTCTAAAGTTGTAGGATCTACTTCTTTAGTGTTTACTCCACCAATTGTGACTTGAGCATTTTCAAAGGTATTGGTATCAATAACTTTGAATTCCCAATTAGATAAGAGTTTATACAATTTAGTTCTATATTTATATTCAAGTGAATAGGTTGGTATATGAATATCTATAATGCCGCATTCTTTTAATATGATTGGTATTAATTTTTTGTTAATAATTCCTATTAAATTATCATATATACTTCTATATGAAAAGGTTGCAAAGTGAATTTCAAGGAAATTTAAAATTTCATCATAGCTTAAGTTCATTAAATTTACATGGAGTGAAACAGATGAATTATCTAGAATGCCTTTAGATGCGATTCTGCTTAATTGTAATACGGGAGGACCGGATATACCATAGTCAGTAAAAAGAATCTCTCCAAATTCACTTCTGCGAGTTTCACCATCTATAGCGATACTACAAAAGCTTTGAAATTTTATACCTGAAATAGCTTTGAGTTTATCATGTTTTAGTTTTAATTGAACAATACCGGGAGTAGTTGGAATTATAGTGTGACCCAAATTTTTAGCCAATTTATAACCTGACCCATCGGATCCCGTTTTAGTATAACTTTTACCACCAGTACATAGAAGTACTTTTTTACAGGAGTATTTATCTAAGGAAGTAATAACTTCAAAGCTGTTATCTTTATTTTTAATTATATTAATAACTTTATTATTCAAATATATAGGAATATTTCTATCTTCTAGATTAATTCTAAAAATATCAATTATTGAAGATGCTTGCAACGATAAAGGATATATTTTTCCTGACTCCAATTTGCATGTGTGTATACCTATAGATTTAAAAAAGTTAAGAGTATAATCTAAATTAAATTCAGTAATAATGTTTTTAAAGAAGTTGTCATTATCACTGTGAAATTTATCTAGAGTTAAGTCCTCATTAGTTAAATTACAACGTCCATTACCGGTAGTTAATAGTTTTTTACCAATTCTATCGCTTCCCTCTATTAAAGCAACATCTATGCCAAGATCTTTTGCTTTAATTGCAGAGATTATCCCACAAGAACCACCACCAATAATAATTAAGTCATGATACAAAATTAAATCACCTCAAGTCTTTAATGTGTAATCTAATCAATAAGACTACATATTAATTATAGTTTATATTAATATTATAATACATAATTATTATTAAATTATAATAACATTAATAAATATTGCCGTGTACTCACAAAAAAAGTCAAATTAAAAAAATATAAATAAATTTATAAAATTTGTTGACAAAGTTTTAAAAGTTTTGTATTATAGTAAATGTCGGATGAGTCGACAAACAAAAGAAAAATGACATATGGCTCCTTGGTCAAGCGGTCAAGACACCACCCTTTCACGGTGGTAACAGGGGTTCGATTCCCCTAGGAGTCACCATACTCGGTCGCATAGCTCAGCTGGGAGAGCACCTGCCTTACAAGCAGGGGGTCACAGGTTCGATCCCTGTTGCGACCACCATATTTGGCCCAGTGGCTCAGTTGGTTAGAGTGCCGGCCTGTCACGCCGGAGGTCGAGGGTTCGAGTCCCTTCTGGGTCGCCAATTTACTTTTGAAAAAAGTATTGATATTAGTTAGAAATAATGTTATAATCTTAAACATACGGCTCCTTGGTCAAGCGGTCAAGACACCACCCTTTCACGGTGGTAACAGGGGTTC
>DAMAVY010000008.1:0-21178 GCA_032077725.1 Clostridium sp.
AAACTTAGAACTGTAATATCCATAACCGGTGTTATAGATTACATATCTGATGGTGAAAAAATAATAACACTAAAAAATGGTGTGGAGATGCTGACAAAGGTTACCGGAACAGGATGTATGACCACTTCCCTCATAGGCACTTATTGCTCAGTTACTAAGGATTATCTAACTGCAGCTGTTGCAGGGATTATTACCATGGGTATATCTGGAGAAAATGCTATGATAAAAGTTAAAGAAAATCATGGCAGCGGAAGCTATAGAACAAATATTATAGATTCAGTGTATAACTTTTCAGAAATAGACCTAGTTGAAAGAGGTGCAATTTATGAAAACTAAAATAGATTATTCCCTATACCTAGTAACAGATAGAGACATTTTAAAAGGTAGAGATCTTTGTAATGCCATTGAAGAAGCTATATTAGGAGGTGTTACAATTGTACAGCTTCGAGAGAAAGCAGTATCTTCTCAGGAGTTTTATAATATAGCTTTGGACGTTAAAAAAGTTACAGATAAATATAACATTCCACTAATTATAAACGATAGGCTAGACATAGCCATGGCTGTAGATGCTGCGGGAGTCCATCTAGGACAATCTGACTTGCCTTGTACTGTAGCAAGAAAATTAATAGGAGATAACAAAATCCTAGGCATTTCAGCAGCAACCCTAGAAGAAGCAATAAAATGCCAAAATGACGGTGCTGATTACGTCGGTGTAGGAGCTATTTTCCATACAGGAACTAAATTGGATGCTAGATATCTTAATATTGAAAGTCTTTCAAATATAAAGAAGGCCTTATCTATCCCTGTACTTGCAATCGGTGGGATAAATGAGGACAACTTTAAGTCACTAAAAGATAGTGGCATTGATGGCATCTGCGTTATATCTGCTATTTTAGGTAAAAGTGATATTAGACAGGCAACTAAAAATTTAAACAATCCATATTAGAATACTAAAAAAACTATACCCCTTTACCAAAGGAACATTTAGGGAAGCTACAAACTGGACAATCCAGACATAACCCACCATGTCCATACTGAGCTATGTCTTTCCATTTTAATTTTTCTCCTGCAAGAACCCTTGGAACAATAAGGTCAAATACGGTTCTTCTACTATACATTACGCATCCAGGAAGCCCTAATATTGGTATATCCCCATAATAAGAAACTAGAAGCATAGCACCAGGAAGTACAGGAGCGCCATAGGTAACAACCTCAGCTCCTGTATCCTTTATAGCTGACGGTGTCATATCGTCTGGATCTACCGACATACCCCCTGTGCATATTACCATTTCAGCACCCTTGTCTATCCATTCCTTTATAGCTCTAGTTATCTTCTCTTTATCATCAGGAAGAACTGTTTGTCCTATAACTTCACAATTATATTCAGCTACTTTCTTCATTATAACTGGTCCAAAGGCATCTTTTATTCTACCATGATATACTTCATTTCCAGTGGTGACTATTCCTACTTTTTTACCTACTATAGGCATAACCTGAACTATCTTATTTGATATTAATGACTCAGCCTTTATTATTTTTTCTTCCTCAATGACAAGTGGAATTACTCTTGTCCCTGCAACCTTCTGGCCTTTTTTAACAGGCATATTATTATGGGCTGATGCAAGTATCATTTCCCCAAGTTCATTAAATTTAAACAATTCTTCCTTATCTATCTTTAAAAGTCCGTCCACCGCTGCTATAAAATCAATCTTTCCTTCTTTAATATCGCTAAATATTAAACCTTCACCTGCAGTTAAGTCCTTTATCCTTATAGCTGCCTCATTTTCATGTAGCATGCCCTCTTTCTTTTCCCATACATATAAATGCTCCTTGCCCAATGAAAGGAGACTCGGTATATCCTCTTCCCTTATTATGTGACCCTTTTTAAAGGCAACCCCCTTGAATTCACCTGGAACAATCTTTGTTATATCATGACATAACACTGATCCTACAGCATCCTGTACTCTAATTTTATCCACTTTATCCTCCCCTTTTATATATTTTTTATTTTACCTACCGCTAATCTCTCAAAGCCTTATTTTTTAATAATAAAATAGCCTCAATCACTCCACCAGCTATACATCTAGCCTTATCAGATATAGTAAAACAATTATCAGCTTCACTAAGTCGAGGATCTATATCTGCAATTTTTAAGCCTTTCCATACATAAAATCCATCCCTAATAATTCCTCTTAACACTCCATCCATTGTTGCCTTTATTTCTATATCCCCTATAGTTGCTATAACCTCATCCTTTGTCACTACTTCTGCAATATCTCTTATAATTTTTATTTTTCCTTCTGCTGGACTATGTATAACTCTTTCTTCGGAAAAGCCTTTTATGCTTCCAGGTATGCCAGTGTTATCCATAGCGTGGCCCTTATAAATTATTTTTCCTAAGTTATGTCCCCTCATAGTTTCAATAACTGCATGAACGTCCTTTCCAGCTTCAAACCCAGGTCCTAAGGCAATTGTTATGGGCGCCTTATCTATAGTCATCCCAACATTCTTTTTAGCAAGTATACAATCTATCACAGCTAAAGGCTTAACTTTTTCTATCCACTGTCCCTCTGTATGAATAACCACAGGAATATTACCATTCTTCCAGTTTTTCTTTACATCTTCAAAGCTATTTGATAAAACAGCTGTAATTCCTTCAAGTGTAACTTTTCCTTCATAAACAGCTTCTCCATAGCAAACCTTTCTTCTAATTGCTGTTGGCATTGGTATTTCTAATACCAGCACATAAAATCCACATCTATGAAGTTTATTAATAGTTCCAGAGGCTACGTCTCCTCCACCTCTTACAATAATTATGTCTTTATTCATTAATTTCACCTATTAATTTTTCATATTCTTCTGGTGTATCAATGTCCATAAGTGCTTTAGAATCCTCCACTTCAACCAAAATAACACTCTCCAGATTTCTTCTTATTATGTTACGTCCCCCTTCATCTCCTTGAAGGTTTAATAATTCTTCTCTATATATTGAAGGAAAAATCACAGGATTCCCTCTTTTCCCTTTATAAATTGGGCATATTATCTTTTCTTTATTTTCATAATGGGCCTTTAATAAAGAGTTAATTGTTTTCTCATCTATGAAGGGCTGATCTCCTGTAAAAAACATATAGGCTTCTGCATCACTATTAGAATTTAAAAGTCCAAGCTTTATAGATTCACTTTGTCCTTTAAAAGCTGCTTTGTTTTCTACTGTGATTATTCCTTTTTTTATACCAAGAGACAAAACTTCTTTATCTTTTCCTACCAATATTGTTTCTTTAAAATGGCATCTTTTGATACTATCCATGACATAGTCTATTACAAGCTTCTCACCTAGAGGCAATAAAAGCTTATTTTTCCCCATTCGCTTTCCATACCCAGCTGCCATAATCACTGCACTCACCATAAAATTCACCTCCCCAATCTAGAGTTTAGAATATATTTTTATTACCACTGCCATATCTAAATAGTTATCAACATATATTTGCTAAGTTAAAAAAGTTATGCACTTCCTCCACTTATATATGTGGGTATCTACCAGCTAAATTGTCAACTTAAATACAAACTCTCTATTCATTTTTTCATTTATAACTAAATCCATTTTATTAATCTTATGCCGCTTAATACAAATCTTTCACATAAATTAAATATTTTTATTATATTTAACTTAAATTTTAAAAGGCTGTTCTAGAATAAACAGATCTATACAGTATAAATACCCCAAAAACAAAAAACTCTAACATGAAAATGCTAGAGTTTTTAAATATAAAAATTAAAATCTAATTTATAAAATTTTTAAATCATTATTCAAAACTTATTATTCAAAACTTATTAATCTCTTTATACCAAAAATTTCTTTACCTTTATTGGTCATTTTATTTTCATACATCAACTTATCAATGTGCTTTTGAAATTCTTCTATTCCCATATTAGAATTATAATCATACACTTCATAACCCATACTAAAGCTAATGATATAAGGTTTATCGCTGGTTTCATTATACATTTCAATACAATTATTAATTCTACGGACAATATTTTCGAGAAGAACCTTATCATATACATCCAGAACAAGGCAAAATTCGTCTCCACCAAATCGAGCAATAAAATCCTTTGGTTTAATACAACTATTAAGCAATTTTGCAGATATCCGAAGTGCATAGTCTCCACTATCATGACCATAAGTATCATTAATAGTTTTAAAATTATTTAAATCTATCATAATAGCTGAAAAAGTCTTATTTTCAGTACTTGATTTAATTTTTTCTCTTAAATAAATATCAAGCTTTTTACGGTTACTCACCCCAGTGAGATAATCAGTATAAATACTATGGTTCTGAATGTTTAAAAATACAATTAGTAAAGATAACACAACACTATTAAGCACTATTGATATCCCATAAAAAATAATTTGCAAGATAGAACACACAAAGGGTGGAATAGCAAAAAATACAAGTGAAAAATAATGATTATTATCAATTTTTTTACGGTTCGTTATAATTAAAAGAAATGCTATAATCATCAAAATAAGTGTAATTGAAAAAGCTATCGAAAATAATGGTCCCCTGTGATAAATATTGTTAGAATCAATATAATAATACCATCCAAAAAACTGTGTCAATACTACTATAACTGCATTCACCACATTTATTATAATTAACGGGAAATACAGTTTTCTCGTTTTTTCTTCATTCTGAAACACTTGATCATGAGCATATAATAACCAGAATGATGATAGGACTGGATTTAGTATGAAAATAAAACAATTCCCAACATGATTTAAAACTGAATAAATCGTACCCGAATTGCCATCAAATCTACTGAAAATATCCACAACTAGCATCAAAATAGTAATCTGCAATACCTTTATATAAAGCTTATACTGCAAAAATATTTTTTCATCTTGTTTTAAACATTGATGATAGATAACAAACAAAATTACTATAGAATATATATTTATGACCACATTACTTTGTAACCCCATATTACCCCTACTTCTTGTTTTGCTTAAACTTTATTATTTATCCTTTATACACAAATGGAATTTAATTTATATACAATTATAAACAAAATAGCAACTCCATTTTATAGCCGTTTTTTACAAATCATCCCAAATTATTTTTTATTATCATACTAATTATAACACCATTTCCAATATAAAGTATATATTCAATCAATAATTGTCTATTTTTCTTTTATTATAATAACCTAATACATACATTTCAATTAAAATTAATGTAGCATTTTTTATCCACTTTTTCTGTTGTTGTATTATTTTACCATTAGTTTGCATATATTTTCTCTTTTCGCTGTACCAATATGTAATATAGTTTAAAATAAGTCACTATTATCGATTTTTATGCCATAAATTTTATATTTTTACACTTTTTTATTTATTTTACTTGTTTTACAAGTAAATATATGGTATTGTTTGTTACACAAGAGCACAACTTGTCTTCTCTTGATCATTATACAAGGAGGTAATAACATGAACGTAATCGGATGGTAGTTTTATAAATTCTATTGGTTTTATAATATTTAAATATCTGAATATCTAAATATTATAAAACCAAATTTAAGTTAACTCCAATTATAATTGATAAAACCTTATAAATAATATAAATACAACTTAAAGGGAGGCAATACCATGACTAAGGAAACATACGATTTTGAAGGTATCCATATATTAGGTGAACTATATGATATAAATAGGGAGAAATTAAATAGCTTAGATATACTGGAAAACACTTTGTCTTTAGGTATTAAAAGAGCAAATTTAACTTCACACGGAACATTAGTAAAGAAATTTATTCCAGAAGGCATAACTATTATTGCATTATTATCCGAATCTCACATTTCATTTCATACGTACCCAGAGCATAACTGTTTGTTTTTTGATATTTTTACCTGTGGCTATTCATGTAAATCGCAAGAAGTTTTAAATCAATTAATAGATGATTTAAATCCCAAGAGAAAAAATATAAAAGAAATTAAAAGAGGTGGATTAGATGGAATTAGTTAATGATGGCTTTTACATTTTTAATCAAGGATTTCCAATTCATACCTGGTATCCAATTCTCGATGGAAAACTCATAGAAAAATCTGATAATGAAAATAACATGATATTTGAAAAAATAATAACTGAAAATATATCAAAACGCTCATTATACTTTCATATTCCATTTTGTGAAGGTAACGTATGTTCTTTTTGTTCATTTCCTCGAAAAATTTACAATGATATCACGGAAGTAGATCAATATGTAGATGCTTTAATTAAAGAAATTGAAATTAAAGCTCAATTCCACTCCATTGGTCAGGTTCCCGTTCATGCTATATTTTTTGGTGGTGGAACTCCATCGATTTTGACACCAGAGCAAATAACTAGAATTGGAACTTCAATAGCTCAAAACTTTGATTTAAGCAATCTTGTAGAATTTTCATTCGAAAATAATATTCATTCAGTAACTGAAGAAAAATTACAAGCATTAAAAAGTATTGGTGTTACACATGTCCGTGCTGGAGTTCAGACCTTAAATCAGAAATACAGAGAATATTTCGATTTATTACCATCTATAAATGAAGTTCATGAAAAAATAAACCTTATGAAAAAATATTTTGAAAATGTATGCATTGATATGATATATGGAATAAACAATCAAACAATAGGAGAATTCATTGAAGATATTCATAATGCTTGTATGTTAGGTACAAAACAAATAGATTTTTATCCCCTAACTCAACCTAAAGGAAATATGAAATTGAAAAAACTTTTCACTGAAAAGGGCTTGATCCCCAAATCCGAGCTAGAGATAATTGGGTTTGGAATTATATTGAAAGAGGTATTGAAAAGTTATGGGTATTCTTCCTATACCGGTCATGGATTCGTTAAGCTTAATGATAAAAATAATAAAAATAAAAATATAACCGAAAATTACTCATTTGAATACCATAAATCCACAATGGGTTATGATGATGGAGATGTAGTAGGTTTTGGTGCTGGTGCATCATCAAAATTTATAAACTATTGTATTTGCAACACTACCGATATTAAAAAGTATATTGAAGAAATAAAAAAAGAAATTATTTCATGTGATGTTTATAAAGTTGATGAGAGACTGCATTATTCAAAGGGAATCACTACGCATCTTCCTTATTTTGGATATAGTCTGAAAAAGAAAAACAATTTTGATAAAATTCATAAAGAAGTATTAAAAAATTTAAAGCTGCTTATTGATTCAGGTGTGATTATTGAAGATGACGATAAATATATCCTATGTGAGAGAGGTTGGTATTGGGATAATGCAATTATGTATTTTCTTTCTCCAGCTTCAGAGAGAAATATTTTAGACTCTATCGTTGAAAATACTGTGGATTCAAAACTATATAAATTTAGATAGGTGTTTATATTTATATGTAACTCCATTAAAGAAAGGGATTAATTCCATGAACAAATTAATTCAACTATATAAAAACAAATCAATATTTCTTTTATTTATATTAACTTTTTTATTAACTGTTTTGGCCTACATGATTGTTCCATTTATGGCAATGTACACTATGAATAAAGGCACAATCACACTCTCTGAGCTTGGAATAATTATAGGTATTGGTGCATTTTCCACATCTATATTTTCTATGTTAAGTGGAAATATCTCTAATAAGATAGGTTTAAAAACAACGCTGACCATTGGACTAGCTATTTTAGGTTTAAGCTACATATCCTATGTATATGCATATAGTTTTTTTGAATGTTTCTCTTTAATAATTCTATCTGGACTAGGCCAAGCTTTAATTAATCCAGTACTGAAATCACTAATTGCTATAAATAAAAAAGATTTAAATACTAATTATATTTTTAGAATACGATATATGCTAATTTGTTTTTGTATTATAATAGGACCTCTATTAGGTAACTTTCTTTCTCTAGCTTCTATAGATTATATATTTATAATAGTAGGAATTTCTCATATTTTAATAATAGCTCTTCTTTATATCTTTAATGTTGATTTTGACATAAAAGAAGAAAATAATAAAGCTTTAAATAATACAAATCAAGTATGCTCTAAAAAAATTGTCAGTGTAAAACTACTATCCGTTACTATTATTGGGATTCTTGTTTTTTCTGTTTTTTCTATCTTTGAGTCAGCAACACCTTTAGCATTAAGTTCCTCTGTTGATAATACAGCTCAGGTATTCTCTTTATTAATAATTTATAACTCAATTTTAGCTTTGACTATTCAACCTTTAATTATTTTTATAGATAAGAAATTGAGTTTGTCCGGCTTGTTTTCTATAGGCTGTATTTTATTTATGGTTTCTTACTTAATTTTCGGATTTTCTAATGGTGGATTATTCTTATTGCTCTTAGCTACAACAATTTTCACTTTTGGTGAAGCTATATTAATACCTTTGCTAGATATCCTTGTAGATAGATTTTCAACAGACAAAAACAAAGCAACATTTTTTGCATTTTCGGAACTTAAGCAATTTGGTTTCTTTGCAGGTCCAGCTTTAGCAGGATATATAATCGATAAATTTTCTTCTAATTTAATGTATTATATAACTGCATTTTCATGTATCTTAGTTCTGATTATTTTTAAATTGTTAAATAGAAATATTTCTAAAGTCTCGGATAACATCGGGAATTAGTAATCTGCTATTGTCCATTCAAATACACCCAATATAATTTAGTTGTGGTAGGCAAATCTACTTCTATTTTATATTGGGTTTTCGTTTTTCCTTACATCTATAAACTTTTAGAACCAGTGGAATCAAATATACAAAGCAAAACCTCTTACCATTTACAATTAAAATATAAGGATTATAATATTAGATACATGAAAAATGTGGAAAGGATCTAAATAAATATTATGAGTATTAAAGTGTCTATTATTGTACCTGTATATAACACAGAAAGTTATTTAACAACATGCCTAGAATCCCTTGTTAATCAGTCATTAGAGGAAATTGAAATAATATTAATTAATGATTGTTCTACAGATGAGAGTCTAGCTATTTTAGAAAAATATAAAGAAAAATACCCTATGAAAATTATAATTATAAATTTAGAAGAAAACAAAGGACCTGGTGGTGCTAGAAATGCAGGAATAAATATAGCACAAGGTGAATATTTAGGATTTGTTGATAGTGATGATGATGTATCCCAGGAAATGTTTGAAGCGTTATACAAAATAGCTACTAGAGATAATTATGATATGGTTGATTGTCATTTTTATCATGAAGCTTTTGATAGAAATATGAAGACAACCAGTGAAAGTGCTTTTGGTGAATTAAATCTAGAAAAGCGAAGGGAACTATTTGTACATTCCGGATATATTTGGAGCAAAATAATAAAAAGGAATATTATAGTTAATAATAATGTAAAATTTCGAGAAAATGTAGCCTATGAGGATATAGATTTTATAAGAATTGCTACCTTTTACTGCAAAAAAATCTATGCTTCTGACATGATATTATATAATTATAGAAAGAATGATAACTCTATTACAAGTTATAAAAGTAAAGAAATTCAAATATATCAAAAGATGGATGCCATGAGATTTTTAAATAAAAAATTTAAAGAGCTTGGTGCTTACGATGATTATAAAGATGAGATTACATATTTAGTTTATAAGACATACGTGATTATTTTAGAATTTGTTATAGTACTAGAAAAAGAAGAAGTAAATCTTGAACTATTTAAAGAACTGCATGATTTTTTCTTTGAAACCGCAGAGCATGATTATCAAAATAACAAATATATTTTACAAATTGATAAAGCAGATAGAATATGGGCAGAAACTAATAATAAAAATTATAGTGAAATAATTACTTATATGAAATAAGGAGAATTTTTTCAAATCAATGTTATATTTACAGCCTCCTAAGGTACATTTGTTTTATCATAGGAGGCTACTATTATTTGTAATTTACAGACTTTTCTTCACAGGCTCTCATAAAGCAATAATATATATAAAATTATCATATTATTATATTAACCTTTTCCCCACATACATTACATCTTTCGTCCTTAACATAAATTTCTGTAGAGTACCCATTTCTGCTAACAAGCAGGGCATTGCAATATGGACAATAAGTATTATTATCTACTCCACCTACATTACCCACGTATACATATTTTAAATACTTCTTAGCTTCCTTTTGAGCTTCAGTTATTTTCTCTATCTTTGTTGCTTCATTGTCCATCTTATATCTAGGAAAATACCTACTTAAATGCAGTGGTATATTTTCATTAACCCTAGAAATAAACTTTGCTATTTCTTTAACTTCTTCTAAAGAATCATTCTTATCACTTACAAGTAAAGTTGTTATTTCAACATGACAATGTTCATTACACCTCTTTATAGTTTCTAGTACAGGCTCTAATTTTGCACCACATACTTTACTATAATACCCATTGGTATATCCCTTTAAATCAATATTCATAGCATCAACATAAGGGAGAAGCTTCATAAGAGGTTCTTCATTTACATAACCATTAGTTACTACCACCACACTTGTGTCCTTATTATCCTCTTTGATTTTCTTAGAAGCCTCATAGATGTATTCATACCACATCATTGGTTCATTGTAAGTAAAGGCAACTCCTGCATTATTTTCAATTGTAGGAATAATACTAATTAATTTTTCTATACTAATAAATTCAGTAGCTGGTCTATTTTGAGATATTTCATAATTTTGGCAAAAGCTACAGGTCATATTACAACCAAAACTTCCTAGAGACAATATATCTTTTGAAGGCTTATAGTGATATAGTGGTTTCTTTTCTATTGGATCAACTGCTAAGGAAGTGACTTCACCATAATTTATAGCAACTGGCTCTCCATTTATAACTGTCCGAACTTTACACACTCCAAACTTCCCTTCACCTATAAAACAGTTATGCGGACATACTCTACATCTAATCTTATCTCCTACCCTTTCACTATATAGAATCTTAGAATCCACCTTTTACTCACCTTCTTTATACCTTATAACTTCAAACTTTTCTATTTCATAATCCTCTTCGTCATCTATTCCAGCCTTACTGCAAGCAATACTTAACTGTTCCTCTACAGTATCTACCCCTTCAAGGTCTGGTAGTAGAAGTCCCCTTCTATAGCCTTTAGTTACTATAACTCCATACTTCTTTGGATCTAATTCCTCTTTACTAGCTAGTTCTGCATCCATAAGTACATCCACAGATATGTCTATATCTGCAAGTTCATCCTCACCCACAGCTGGAAATCTTGGATCATTCAAAGCAGCTTCTATGGCATTTCTAATTATTTCTTCACCAACAGAATTAGTAGTTGGAGATATAGTTCCTATGCAACCCCTAAGAGCCCCAAACTTCTTTAGAGATACAAAAACTCCATGTTTCTCCCTTAAAAGTTCTCTAGGCAATCTAGATATATCATCCATCTTCCTACCATAAGTAAAATAATAATTTAAAGTCTCCCTAGCTAACTTTGTATAAGAATTCCCTCCAGCTAACTTTTTCTTTACTCTCTCTTCCTTAGCTTTTATTAAAAAATCTAAAGCACTGCTCTCTTTACCTTCTCTTTTAAACTTCATTACTCCATACCCAACGCCAAAAGTCCCTTCATAAGATAAAAGTTCACCTTTAAATTCTTTTCCTTCCATGGCACCAAGAAGTATATATACAGAATTTAACCCACACTGAGCTGCCTGCTCAACCATAGTACTATCCAAATTAAACAAAGAACTTATATCACCATTTTCTAGCTTTTCTAAAAATTCCTTATCAAACTTTTCTCCATAAGGTGAATAAGAATATGGTCCCTCTTCCTTAAGTTTATGTGAAAGGTCTCCACTCGCTATTATTACTATTTTCCTACCTAACTCTTCTGAAGCCTTTTTTATTTCCATTCCAAATTTATATAAAGACATATTTCCTAGCATAGAATATGTAATATGGACAAGTTTATAATCATTGTAAAACTTATTAATGAAATATAGGGGAACCATTGCACCATGATCTAACTTGAAATCTTCATTATACCTTCTTAATAAAGCTGTATCCACAGAAACTGTTGGTATTCCTTCTAAATGGCAAGCAAGATATAATTTTTCATTAAATTCTCTATCTATAGGAATATCCATTTTTATATTACTGCATCTAAAGTTTCCTAAATCTCCAGTAATTCTATCTTCACCCGAAATTGCTATAGCATCTGAAAACATAGTTCCATGAGGAGTTATAAGTACAATTGTTTCCGGTTTAAGAATAGATATCTCTGATCCAATCTCATTACAAGCATTGGAGGTTTTCTCTATCTTTTTCTCTTCTCCTTTTCCAATGTCAGGAATTATTATTGGTGGATGTGGCATTAGATAATAACCTAAAATATTTTTCATTTTAAAAATCTCCTTCAAATCTCTCGTGTAGTCCATGCTACACCTTTTAATCTATGTTAATACTATTTCCATTTTTCACTTTAAATATATAAAAAAAATCCGCGATAATACCTTTTAATAGCATTATCGTGGATTACATGGTGAATACTAGCTTGCACAACTGGATCACCATAAAAATTAAAATCCCTAATTACCTTTTATTTTTTTCTATATATTATATAATGTTATCATATTATATTTCATAGGGGGCTCGATTTTTATGAATAATGCATTAACGGAAGAAAATATAAAAAAATTAAGAGAAGAATTAGACTATAGAATGACAGTAAAAAGAGCTGAAATAGCAAAAGAAAAATTAGTAGCTGCTGCACATGGCGACAGATCAGAAAATGCAGAATATAAAGAGGCTTGTGCAAACTATAGAGAAAATGATAATAGAATTCAGTATTTATTAACTATGATTTCAACGGCAACTATAATAGATGATACAACTGTAGATAAATCAATAATAGGAATTAACACTAAAGCTAAAATTAGATTTGTTGAGGATGAATTTGAGACTACTGTAACATTAGTAACTACACTAGATTTAGATCCTGACAATATGCGTATAAGCATAGAATCAGATTTAGGAAAAGCATTATCAGGGAAGAAAGCTCACGACGTAGTTGTTGTTAATGCTCCTGAAGAAGAATATACAATAGAAGTATTAGAGATATTATAAGAATAAATTGTTTAAATTTAATAATTTAAACAACTTAAAAATTTAAAAATTTAAAAATTTATAAACTTAAAAACTTAAAAACTTAAAAACTTAAAAATTTATAAATTCATAAACTTAAAAATCCACGACAAATTGTCGTGGATTTTTTCATAAAGACCAGATACACTTTAATCTCTGATTTTTGTAAATACTTACTAAACCCTTTTATTCTATTAACATGCTAAAATGCCACCATCTACTGCAAGTATATGTCCAGTTACAAAGGAAGCTTTTGATGAACATAGCCATAGCACTGTTTCTGCTACTTCCTCAGGCTCTCCAAATCTACCAATGGGTTCAATTTTATTTACCCATTTTTCATATTCTTCCTTCTTATCGTCGGTGGTTTCAGTCATCGGTGTCCTTATCATTCCAGGGGAAATCCCATTTATACGAATATTCATATTTGCATATTCCATTGCAGCTCCCTTTGTTAATCCAGCTACAGCATGTTTGCTTGCAACATAACCCTGAGCTCCTGGGTAACCCTTATGACCTGAAACTGACACATTATTTACAATTGTCCCAACTCCAGCCTTGAGCATTTCCATTAATTCATATTTCATGCAATAGAAAGTTCCATTCACATTAGTATTTATAATCTTATCCCAATTCTGAGTATCAATATCAGCCACTTTTGCTACACTACAATCTATACCTGCATTATTAAATGCAATATCTATATGCCCATATTTTTTTACAATTTTATCAGTCATGTTCCTTACATCTTCATGATTTGATATATCTGCAAAAATAAATTCCATTTTCCATTTGTTATTCGTAGCTTCTGAAACTACCGCTTCACCTTTTTTAGAATCTCTACCCACAATTATTACATTTGCCCCATACCTTGCAAATGCAAATGCTACTGACTTTCCAATTCCACTATTACCACCAGTGACAAGAACAATCTTGTCCTTAAATTCATAATACACTATAATCACTCCTCTTTTTACCATGTATTGCATAGTTAACCATCTAAAACCAAGTATAGTATAACTCCATTATACTTGTCAACTTCAAATTACAATAATATATATTAAAATTATACATTTTGTTCAATTCTTATTCATTTCTGTATAATATACAACTGTATAATTAAAATATGCTTGCATGTATAATTTAATTATACTATACTTGATATATAATCTAGATTAAACTTATAGGGAGATAAAACAAAATGAAAACAGAAATAGGAAAAAATATTAAAGAGCTACGTAATAAACTTAGTTTGACCCAATCAGAGCTTGCAGAGCCAGAGATGACAAAAGGAATGCTAAGCCATATCGAAAACGGTCATGCAAACCCTTCAATAAAAAATCTTGAGTATTTGGCAAAAAAACTAGGTAAACCCATATCCTATTTTCTTCAAGAAGATGCACATGATGAAGTTTGCTACCATGAACTAAATGATATTCCAGAGAACAAAATATTGGAGGAATTAAAGAACATAGACAATTACATCCATGATAAAAAATATGTAGAAGCAGTAGAAAGTACTCAAGTGCTTTTAAATTCCTTTTCCTATAATAAAAAGAGCAAACTCTATGCTGATATAATATACAGATTAGGGGTTTGTAATATTAAGCTTAAAAACTACAATATAGGTGAAAAACTTATTAATGAATGTTGCAGTGTATATGTAGATAATAAACTATATATAGATGGAGCAAGGGCTTGTATGAAACTACTAGAAAAGCCTCTTTTATCCTATAATTATAATAAGTGTCCAGATATACTGGATAAAGCCTATGAACTATACCATAAATCAAGCAGTAGGGATATATTTTTAGAAATAGAAATGTTGGTTACACAGCCCGCAGTTTATTCTGCCCTAGGTGACCTTGATAAAACAATGTCTATAAGTAGGAAAGCAATTAACCTGTCAAAGGAGAATCATATCTATTACCATATAGATGATTCCTATAGATTCATGGCAACTGTCTATCTTATTCGGGAAGATTACGATAATTTTATAAAAGCCGCAGAGGAGTCAAGAAAATATGCAGAGTTCACCAATAATAAATTTAACCTTGTGAGGATATATCACAACTTTGCAAAGTATGAAAACAAAATGAACAATCCTGTAAAGGCCTTGGAATATCTTGAACTTCTATACGAAAATTCTCAGGTTAAAAGTTTTTACTACTATATCGAACACGGTAAAGCAAAATATCTTCTTAAAGCTTATGATGAAGCCCTTGAGGATTTTTCAAAAATTAATTTTAAGGAAAAACCTCTGTACATTGGAGATTGCATATATTTATTAACGGGAAAAATATACAAAGGAATCACATATGCTAAATTAAATGATCTTGAAAAAGCTAGAGAATATCTTACTTATTCAATAGAAAAAATGGAACAGTATTTAGAAGTCGAGTATTTAGGAATATGTCAGCAAGCCTATAGTGAGTTGACTTTTGCTTATGAAAGCTTAAGCGAAATTTCCTCTCAAGCTGGAGATTTTCAGGAAGCTTACAGTCTATTAAAAAAATCAAATGATTATAAAACACTACTAAAAAGATAGGAGGAATTATTTTGGAAATAAAAAAATTAACTAGACAAGAAATATTAAATCGCCTTATTGAAACACTAAAACCTTTGGATTATGTTTATGCTGCATGGCAGTGTGGTTCTGCAGCATTTAAACGTGTGGACGAGTGGTCTGACATTGATATTGTGGTGGATGTTGAAGATGATAAACTTATGGATACGTTTAAAATTTTAGATAGTTCATTAGAATCCCTGGCTAAAATAGAAAACACCTACGAATGTCCCCAATCTTTATCTCCTGGAGCTTATCAAAAGGTATATAAACTTCAGGGCACAAGCAAGTTCATGGTAATAGAAATATGTGCTGTGAAACATACAAGTACTGAAAAGCTTTTAAGTAAAGAAATCCATGGAGATATACTTGTACTTTTCGACAAATGCGATGTAGCTAAGGTAACCCCAATTAACAAGGTTGAATTTGCGAGAACTCTGAAGACAAGAATAAAAAACGTAGAAAGCTTATTTAATATGTATCAGATCCTTATTGAGAAGGAGCTTAACAGGCACAACTATATTGAAGCAATATCCTTTTACCAAAGTTTTTCCTTAGGTTTGCTACTTGAAATGCTTAGGATTAAATATAAACCATATAGATATAATTTCAAAACAAGATATGTTTATTATGACTTTCCTGAGGATGTAGTAAAAAGACTTCATAATTTCTATTTCATAAAAGATGGTAAGGAACTAAGGGAAAAGCATGAAGAAACAATTAAGTGGTTTAATGAAATAATGGATGAACTTAAGAAGATGAATATAGAGGAATTACTATAACTTCGTTATTGAATTTATTTATTTTTGCACAATCTGCCGGGGAGCCTTGTGAGAGGCTTGCCCCAAGGTTGCTTATTTTTCACATAACTAAAGCATGAAAAATACACTTATTTTCCATGCTTTAAGTTATGTAGCTTCCATTCTTATTCTATTCCAGAAATTATTTCTTCACTTAAGATTCTTTCATCTATTTTATCAAATATTTTATTATAGACCTTACTGTATATAACTCCTATTATATTATTAGCTATACGTATAACTATAGCCCAACCTAATCCAAATACTGGAACTGCTGCTGTTAGTGCACCAAAGCAATTGAATGAAGTTTGCCATGGATACGTTCCTGAGAATCCTACTATGAGTCCACCTAATATACCAACATATCCTCTGAGTTCTCTTGGTAAAACTAAATATATTACTGCAAATATTAAACATCCTATAATTACGAATGGATATCTATTTTTTACACGGTATTCAACTTTTTCTTTATCTGGTTGAAGTACTGACATGCATGCGAATCCAATCCACATAACACGTGGTAAATTTAGAAGTTCTCCCATTAAAATAGCTATAGTTATTCCTAAAACAAGTTTTAATTGCCACTTAGTACGTGGTGTACTAAAATTTATATCTTTAATTATATCACTAAAATTGTTTTCAAAATTAATCTTTCTATGCTTATAATAAAAGATTCCTGCAACTATTATTCCACCTAAAATCAATGCAAATACTCTTTTTACATATCCATTTACATCATTAACCTCATATCCATATAAAAGTAAGTATGATAATATAAATGTTGATTGATTAGATAAAACTATGTTATGACAAGATAAAACTACAATTGCCATCATTGAGATAAAGTTTATTATACTACCTACTACTGGATGAACTATTGTTGCTACATATGGTGAAATAATAAGTATAGCAAATATACCCAATATAGTAATAGCCGATTGTCCCGTTTTAAAATCCAAGTTCGAAAATCTAAATGTCATTAATGCTATAACTGTCACCACACCTACTATGCTGTTATCAACACCAAATGCATTATTAAAAAAAGTTACTATAATCATGCAAAACAAAAGACATAAAAAATTCTTAACTATTAGTGCTATTATATATTTTTTCTTTAACTTATTATCTTCAGTTGTCTTAATTAGTGGTTTAAGATTGCATGCTCCTAATTGCATTACTTCATAAAAATTCATTATTATATCCCTTCCCCATGCTCATTCATTTTTACATTTGCTTCTTCTATACATGCCATCAACTGAAAAAAATCCTTTTCACCTAATTTTCTACGAAGCTCATATATTGGCCCTAAATAATGTTTATATATATTCCTTAATTGTTCTTCTCCCAATTCTGTTATAGAAACAAAATAACTCCTCTTATCATTTTCATCCTTAGTTTTAATTAAATAACCTTTATCATTTAACTTATCTATTATTCTGCTTATTATTGTCTTATTTACCTTCATAAGCTTACTAAGAGTCATTGGAGTCATCTTCTCATTACTAACTGCCAGTTGAGATAACAAATCTAAATGTTCTGTTGGTATTTGGTATTCTTTAGTGGCACGACGTATCATTACTCTACTAAAATATCTTATATTTTTCATTCTTTCCAACATATAGATCCAATTTGAATCTTCCACTATTATTACCACACCTTTCAAAATGATTATCCCTATATAACTATTAAAAATATTATTAAAATATAGTTAACTTTATCAACTATATTTTAATAATATTTTTATCATTTGTCAAATGATACTGTTTGAATCCAGCATTGAAGAATAAAATTCTTTTTACATAAACCACTTTCCCTGTAGATTGTTTTGCATAAATAAAAAAACAGCATTTGAGCTGTTTATATTTTCCACAAATCAATAATTTCGCTAAATAGAACTTTTGCGAAATTAAGTTGTTTTAGGCATATCTCGAATGGTACTTAAAAAACCTATCGAGGACAGGCTATTGTCCGACCTTGCCATTTATTTATTTTCTAATAATACCTTTGGTTTACTTTTGATTCCCTTTGTTCCAAGATTACCATAGATTTCACTAACTGTTCCTGCTGTAATAAATGCATCAATTTTTTCTTTTTTAATAAATTCCATAAGATAAGAAAATTCATTTCGTGTCATTAAACTTTCAATTTCAAACTTGCCCTCAGATTCTAATCCACCTTTAATTGGATATAATGTTGCACCACGCTTCATATCTTCTATTATAAATTTACGAATTAGCTGGTAATCTTTAGAAATAACACAAACCCTTTTTCTAGAATTAAATCCTATCATAAAGTGCTCCAATATTAATCCATTGAGATAAGTTCCAATTAATCCTATAATTACCGTTTTTATATCATATACAAAAATTGCGGTACAACAAATAATTGCTCCTGCAATAGAAACTGATGAACCTAAATCAACGTGAAAATATTTGTTTACAATTTTAGCTATAATATCTAGACCGCCAGTTGATGCATTACGTCTAAATAAAATCGCTTGTGAAAAACTCAAAAGCAACACAAAACACAAAAGATCTAGCCACTGATCCTGCATTAATGATTGTTTTATTGGAAATAATTTTTCTAGTATGGCAAGCATAGGTGACAAAATCAAAGCTGTATATACAGTTTTAATACCAAATTCTTTCCCAATAAGAAAGTAAGATAAAATTAATAAAAAAGAATTTATAATAAAAATTAATAATGGCAATGATATTGATGTAAGTAAATTAATTACTATTGATAATCCAGTAATGGAGCCAACAATTAATTTACTTGGAATCAAAAAGAAATGTACAGCTAATGCTCCAATAAGCATTCCTAATGTTAATATTGGTATATCCTTAATAAAAGACTTTACCCTTTCACTCATTCTATCTCTCCTCAAACTTAAAGCTAATCATTTCTCATTTACAAATACGATTAGTTTGTTATAATATAAACAATAAAACCGTTTACATGATTAATTTTACCATAAATACCTGTATTTCGAAAACATAAATTTGAATTTTTTTGAGAAATTTTTATGATAATTCCGTCAATGAAAGGTTATTTTATTTCTGTAATTAAAAACATTTGTAATTTCAAAAAATATATTGTAAAAATTACAATTTTTATTGAAAATAACATTAATTATACGTATAATTAAATCATACTAATTAATTAATTAAATATATAGGGGGAAAATCATGAAAAAAATTACAGGAATTTTATTATGTGTATCACTTGCTGCTACGATGCTCGCAGGTTGCGGTACAAAAACTAAAACTGATACTAAGTCTGATGCTACTAAAGGGTTCGAAATTGCACTCATAACAGATAAAGGAAATATTGATGACAAATCATTTAACCAAGGAGCATGGGAGGGTGTTGTAAAATTTGCAGAAGATAATAAAATAACACACAAATATTACAAACCTGAAGAAGGTTCTGATGCAGGTTATCTTGCACAAATCGACCTTGCTATTACAGGTGGAGCTAAAGTTGTAGTTACACCCGGATATCTTTTTGAAGTTCCAGTTTTTGAAGCTCAAACAAAATATCCTGATGTAAAATTCATTCTTTTAGATGGAGCACCTCATACAGCTGATTCTAAAACATATGAAACAAAATCGAATGTTGCAAGTGTTCTGTATGCAGAAGAACAGTCTGGATATCTTGCTGGATATGCTGCTGTTAAAGATGGCTACAAAAAATTAGGTTTCATGGGCGGAATGGCAGTTCCTGCAGTTCAAGCTTATGGCTATGGTTTCTTACAAGGCGCTGAAGCTGCTTCAAAAGAACTTAAGCTTCCTGATGGTTCAATTGATGTTACTTATCATTACACAGGAGATTTTGCTGAAAATGATACAAATAAAGCTACTGCAAAAACAATGTATCAAGAAGGAACAGAAGTTATATTTGCATGCGGAGGTTCTGTAGGTAAGAGTGTAATGGCTGCAGCATCTGAAGCTGGTAAAAAAGTAATTGGTGTTGATGTTGACCAAAGATATGATAGTGATACTGTTATAACTTCAGCAACTAAGGGACTTGGCGCATCTGTTATTGCAGTTTTAGGTTCTGTTTATAAATCAAATGACTGGACTACTTACGGAGGAAAAACTACTACTTTCAATGCATCAAATGCTGGTGTTGAGCTTCCTACAACTGTTATAGGTGATAGTAAAGGAAATGCATTTGACAGATTTAAATCATTTGACAAAGCTGCTTATGATAAGATATTTGCAACTCTTAAAGATGGCTCAGCTAAGCCTATTCGTACATTCAAGGTTGCTGATGCAAACGGATATGCAACAAAGGATGAACTTGTTACAAACCTAAAACTTGTTAAGGTTTCTGTAACAGCAAGACAGTAATTAATTACTGAGTTGTAATCCAAATTATTAAACCTTATATCAGTGGATCTGAAAGGGGAAAAGGCATTTAGCTTTTCCCCTTATTTACAATATTAATGATATCATGGAGGTAAACATGGAAAACTATATTATTGAAATGCTTCATATAACAAAGGAATTTCCGGGCATCATAGCAAATAATGATATAACCCTCCGATTAAAAAAAGGTGAAATTCATGCTCTACTTGGTGAAAATGGTGCAGGAAAATCTACTTTAATGAGTGTATTATTTGGACTCTATCAGCCTGAAAAAGGAGAAATAAGAAAGAACGGTAATGTAGTAAAAATAAACAAC
>DAMAVY010000009.1:0-5297 GCA_032077725.1 Clostridium sp.
TGAAATTGGCGGTTTTTGAAAGTAGCATATTATTTAACATTATTCTTTAGTTGAGCCTAAATTAAAAACAATGAAGGTGCACACATATTACTTAGAAAAATAGCGAATACAATATTGTATGGGGACAATAAAAGCAAAAATAAGTTTTCATATAAATTGTATTGACTAGAATGGCAAAATATGAAATAATTGTATTGACGAAACGGCGTTGTTGTACAGTGTATCGATACAATGAGCTGCTCAATTATTATTTAAGGTATGAGGGGGATATAAAAATGAATAATAGGTTTCAATTAAACAAGAATCTTGCAGAGATGTTAAAGGGCGGAGTAATCATGGATGTTGTTAATGCACAGGAGGCTATAATTGCAGAAAAAGCTGGAGCGGTAGCTGTAATGGCACTAGAACGTGTACCATCTGATATAAGAAAGCAAGGTGGAGTGGCTAGAATGTCAGATCCTAAGATGATAAGGGAGATTCAAGCTTCTGTATCTATTCCAGTAATGGCAAAGGTAAGAATAGGACATTTTGTTGAGGCACAAATATTAGAGGCTATTAAAGTTGATTATATAGATGAGAGCGAAGTTTTAACTCCAGCAGATGATTCATTTCATATAGATAAAGAAAAATTCAATGTGCCTTTTGTATGTGGTGCTAGAAATTTAGGAGAAGCTTTAAGAAGAATAGGGGAAGGTGCTTCAATGATAAGAACTAAAGGTGAAGCAGGCACTGGTGATGTAGTTGAGGCGGTAAGACATATGAGAACTATGATGAGTGAAATGAGAAAAGTTCAAAATACCCCTAAGGAAGAGCTTATGGCTATAGCTAAAGAAATGGGCGCACCTTATGATTTAATAGTTTATGTTCATGAGAATGGAAAGCTTCCAGTAGTTAATTTTGCTGCCGGTGGAGTAGCAACTCCAGCAGATGCAGCGCTAATGATGCAGCTTGGAAGTGATGGAGTATTTGTTGGTTCAGGAATATTTAAATCAGCAGATCCAGAGAAGAGAGCCAAAGCTATAGTACATGCTGTTGCAAATTATAATAATCCAGAGATTCTTGCAAAAGTTTCTGAAGATCTTGGAGAGGCTATGGATAGTATAAATACAAAAGATATATCAGATAGTAAACTATATGCAACAAGAGGCTGGTAATAAAATGATTATTATTGGAGTATTAGATTTACAAGGCGCTGTAAAGGAACATGTGGATAAAATAAATGAGATTCCAGGAGCTGCAGCCTTGAGAGTTAAGAATGCAATGAATTTGGAAGCTATAGATGGACTAATAATTCCAGGTGGAGAAAGTACTGCCATTGGAAAGCTTTTGAAGGACTTTAATATAATTGAGCCTTTAAAGGATAAAATAAAAGCTGGACTACCTGTGTGGGGAACTTGTGCAGGGATGATACTTCTTGCAAAAAATATAGTAAACTGTGATCACAATTACTTAGATGTCATGGACATAACGGTAAGAAGAAATGCCTATGGATCACAACTGGACAGCTTTATAACGGATAAAATTGTAGAAGGTGTAAGTGAAGAAGAAATACCTCTAGTATTTATAAGAGCACCATATGTTGAAAGTGTAGCTAGTAAAGTAAAAGTATTATGCAAGGTAGAAGATAAAATTGTAGCTTGCAAAGAAAATAATATGCTAGCAACTTCATTTCACCCAGAACTAACAGTGAATTTAAGCATGCATAAATATTTTTATCATATGTGTGAAGGGTTTAAAGTTGAGAGTGGAGAGTTGAGAGCTTAGTTAGTTGAGAGTTGAGAGTTGAGAGTTGAGAGTTGAGGACAATTGACAATGGAGAATTGACAATTGACAATTGGGGTTAGTTGAGAATTGACAATGGAGAGTTGAGAGTTGAGGATAATTGACAATGGACAATTGACAGTGGAGAATTGACAATTAGAAATTAATTGAGAGTGGAAATTTAAAAAGCTGAATCTTAAAAAATAAGGTTCAGCTTTTTTATTTGATTTAGAGTAGCGTTATAGGAATATTTCATAAAATATATACATAAAAATAAAATATACATTGACAGGCGAGGTATATAATAATATAATATGGATATACAAACAAATAATGGAAAAAAATAACATGGCAGAGAGGAGTGACGGTATGTCAATAACCTCAGATATCATAAGGGGACATACAGAGACCATTATTTTATCCTACTTGGAAGAAAAGGATAGTTATGGTTATGAGATTAACAAATCAATTCAACAAAAGACAGACAATAAATATGAGCTTAAAGAAGCAACTCTTTATTCAGCATTTAGGAGACTAGAACAAGCTACTTTAATTACTTCATACTGGGGAGATCAAACCACAGGAGCGAGAAGACGCTATTACGCAATAACGCCACTTGGAAGAGCTGCACTAAATCAATATAAAACAGATTGGGAAGATGCAAAAAAATTAATCGATACATTAATTTATGGGGGTAATAAAAATGATTGAAAAGTTTCGCGTAAGATTGAATGAATTATTTGAAAATGCACCGCAAACGAGCAGGGCAAGGGAACTTAAAGAAGAGTTGCTAGGAAATCTTATAGATAAATATAATGACTTGTTAGCTAATGGGAAGAGTGAAGAGGATGCTTTTAATATTACCATAGCAGGTATTGGTGATATTAGTGAGTTAATAAAAGGGTTAAACGATAGTGATCAATTTAACCCTGAGCAGATGAAGAAGGATCGTGAAAAAAGAGCATTGATATTATCAATTTCTATTGGAATGTATATTATGGGTTTGGTTATTTTAATAATGCTCAGCGAAGTGTTCGGGGTAAATGATAATATAGCAGTATGCATAATGCTAACTATAGATGCTTTAGCAACTTGTCTAATAATATATAATACAGTTTCTCGTCCTAAATATATCAAAGCTGATGATACAATTGTTGAGGAATTTAAGGAATGGAAGTCAGCTAGTAATACAGAAAAAGAAGTAATAAAATCAATAAGGTCAATAATGTGGGATATTATAACAATTTTATATTTCCTTTTAAGCCTTACATTACACAGTTGGTCATTCACTTGGATTATATTTTTGATTGGTTCTGCAATTGATAGGATTATTACTTTAATTTTTGAATTAAGGAAGTGAAAATGATGAATAGAAATTTGAAAATTATAAGAATTGCCATATGGAGCATTGTTGCAATTGGATTGACAGCAATTTTGGTCCTTGGTATTAGTAGTCCAAATGGAATCAGTGGAATTTTTCATTTCACTAAAAATATAATAGATTCTGATGTTATAGTTCAAAAGGATGAAAATGTAGAGATAAATGGTGTAGATAAAATAATAGTTGATTTTTCAAGTAATAATATAATAGTTAAGATGACAGATGAAGATAATATGAGAATAATTCAAAAATCTAATAAGACCTTAAAAGATGATGAAAAGTTTCAAGTAATACAGGGGAATAACCAGGTTACAATAAAAGAAGGAAACTTTGAAAATTTATCTAACCTGTGGAGTTTCGGAAATATAGAAGACCTGATTGAAATATACGTTCCTAAAAACTATAATTCAGATTTGGATATTGAAACATCTTCAGGAGATATTGAATTAGAATCTGATATGATATTAAGTAATGTGAACTTTTCAGCTAGCTCTGGAAGTATTGTATCAAAATGTAATATAGATGTTAAAGATATTAATATAGTAACTAGCTCTGGAGATATTAGTATAGAAACTTTAACAACTCCTACTTATAAAATAAAAGCTTCTTCTGGAGAAATCAAGATTAACTCATTAACTGGATCAGGTAAACTTGACACATCTTCAGGAGATATTAAGGTACAATACAAGGATATTGAAGAGTATTCAGAAGTAACTGCTTCTTCTGGAGAAATTGATCTTAAAATGCCTGAGGGGATTAACTTTGAATTTAAGGGGAAATGTGGTTCTGGTGAAATAAATTCTAGCCTCGATTTGAATTATGAAGATGAAGATCATCATAAAGCAACTATGAAGAGTGGAAATGGTCCTTATAAGAAAATAAATGCAAATACAAGTTCTGGGGATATAAGTATTTCTAATTAGATGATTATAATATATAAGAAAGGGAACTCTCGAAAGGAGTGCCCTTAAAAAATCCCATTATATTAATAAAAACCATGGCTTTTTATACCGGAAGTTTCAACTAAAAATTTTAATTTTCATTTTTCAAACCCCAGAAGGTTGTGGAAAAATCCATTAATGCAAAGCTTGCCAGGGGTGCTCATAAAAGAAAAAATGATGTATACTATAAATAAAATATGTACAAAAATATAAATGCAAAATAAAAGAATGTGTAATGAAAATGAAAATGCATAAAAAAAGAAAATGTATAATTAGGAGGATATGACTTTGAAGGATAAGTTAATTATGGAAGAGGGACAAGTTCATATACATACATCAGCTGACGGTACAGAGTTTGCACATTGTCACGGCGAGGGGCATGAACATAAACATAGCCATCAAAATACTAAAGCTGTAATAAATAGGTTGTCTCGTGCAACTGGACATCTGAAATCAGTAAAACAAATGGTGGAAGATGGAAAGGACTGCAGTGAGGTATTGATTCAGTTGTCTGCTGTCATAGCTGCTCTAAATAATACAGGCAAGGTAATCTTAAAGGATCATATGGAACATTGCATTGTGGATGCAGTAGAATCAGGTGATAAAGCTGCCATTGAAAACCTTAATAAAGCTATAGATAGTTTTATTAAATAGCCATGAAAAGCTCAAAATATTATAATTTGTAGTTAAAATTTTAAATTTTATATCCCCATCCGGGGCATAAGACATGACGAAACAGGTTATTGTTGGGGCTATAATGATTTGCCAGGATAATGATGAAATGGGTTATGTAAGAAAAATTGAATATATTAGTAATTTATATCCCCCATGAGAGCTTGTGCCATAAAATAAACACCCTATAATTAAGTTGTAATGAAATATAATTTGGGGGATGATGTTATGCATATGGCAGATGCACTTATTGTGCCTACAGTTGCAGCAACTATGTATGTTGCTTCATCAGCAGCTGCTACTTATTCAGTAAAAAAAGTAAAATTAGAAAATGATACAAAGAAGATACCTGTAATGGCGATTATGTCGGCCTTTGTATTTGCGACTCAGATGATAAATTTTACAATTCCAGGAACAGGATCTAGTGGACACTTTTGTGGAGGTCTACTCCTTTCTATTTTATTAGGACCTTATGCAGGTTTCTTGTCTATGATATCAGTATTAGTTGTGCAATGTCTTATTTTTGCAGATGGCGGAATACT
>DAMAVY010000009.1:5307-17826 GCA_032077725.1 Clostridium sp.
TGCCCTAGGGTGTAACATATGGAATATGGCATTTTATGCATGTTTTGTTGGATATCTCTGTATTTACCGTCCTATGGTAAAAAAGAGTATGAAACCAGGTCGAATTGTTCTGGCTTCGGTACTTGGCAGTGTAATTAGTCTTCAATTGGGAGCTTTTAGCGTAACGCTAGAAACCCTTATATCTGGCATTACTGCACTTTCCTTTGGACAATTTTTTGCTATGATGCAACCAATTCATCTTGCAATAGGTACGGTTGAAGGTCTCATTACTGCTGCAGTTATTATTTTTGTTAGCAATACCAGACCAGAACTTTTAAGTAATGACAAGGGAAGAAGCAGAGTTAGCTTTAAACAGATTCTTATTATTCTTTCTGCTATTGTTATATTCATTGGAGGAGGTTTATCTTTAGTGGCATCCCAAAACCCTGATGGGTTAGAATGGTCCATTGAGAAAGTTACAGGAAGCACTGAAGTTGAAGCATATAGCAAAAATTCAACTGCTGTTAACACTGCTGCAGGAATCCAAGAGAAGACAGCAATACTTCCTGATTATGCATTTAAGAGCAGCGAGTCCGCTTTTGGAACAACCTTCTCAGGGGTTTTTGGCTCAATTATTGTTGGGGTTATCACCATAGGGTGTTGTATCATCTTTAAGTTATTTAAGAAAAAGGATGATAAACAGGATCATGGACATGAGGTGCTGTAGACTAGTTGATATTATTAAATAGGATTATTTAGATAAAAGTTGATGAGGGTAGATTCTTAAAAGGCTTTGTTTTAGGAATCTACCTAGTTTTATATGAGATATAATTAGGAGTGAAAGTATGGGCAAAATAACCAAGGCTATATATGAAATTCATGAGATGGATGATATGGCGGAGAAGAAAACGAAAATAAATCAAGTTCATCCTCTGGTAAAGATTATAATTACCATTGTGTATATTACATGTGTGGTATCATTTCATAAATATAATATTTTTGTACTTTTACCTATGCTTTTATACCCTATTATGATTTTCAACCTAGGGGATATTTCCATAAAGGGTTGCTTTAGAAAGCTACGAGTCATACTTCCAATGGTGTGTTTTGTAGGTTTATTTAACCCGTTTTTTGACAATGCTCCAATACTTAAAATTGGCGCCATTGTAATCACTGGGGGAGTTATTTCTATGGTGACACTGATGATAAAGGGGACCTATGCTTTAATGGCTTCCTATCTTTTCATTGCCACAACAGGAATTGAAGGGTTATGCTACGCACTGAAATTGCTTCATGTACCAAGCATTATAGTAACTCAGATTCTTTTGACATATCGTTATATAACTGTTCTTATGGGGGAGGCCAATGCTGTTATCGAAGCATACTCATTGCGTGCACCCAATGAGAAAGGTGTAAAGTATAAAATCTGGGGTTCCCTTATAGGTCAATTATTATTCCGAAGCATTGATAGGGCGGGAAATCTTTATGATAGTATGCTCCTTCGGGGTTTTAATGGTGATTTTTATTATACAGCACATAAGAAATGTAAAAAAATAGATTATATATATCTCTCACTGTGGATAATAATTATTCTGGCACTTAGAATAGTAAATGCTTAGGAAAAGGAATGATAAAAATGAACCAAAATCATATAGAGTGTAAAGATGTTGAGTTTTCATATGAGAACGGAATTGAAGTATTAAAAGGAATATCCTTTAAGGTAGAAAATAATGAATCCATTGGGATTATTGGAGCAAATGGGGCTGGAAAGTCAACGCTACTACGTATTCTTATTGGACTTGAATTGGATTTTAGGGGTGAAGTCACAGTAAATCAGATACCTGTAATAAAAAAGACACTTCCAGAAGTTCGTTCTAAAATAGGATATTTGTTTCAAAATTCCGATAACCAGCTTTTCACACAGACAGTATTTAATGATGTAGCCTTTGCCCTAAGAAATTACGGGCTAGATGAGAAGACAGTAGAGGATAGAGTAATGACAGCATTGAACACTGTGGGGATCACACATCTGAGAGATAAAAAGATTTATAAGATGTCTGGTGGAGAAAAAAAGATGGCATCCATTGCTACTATCCTTGCAATGACACCAGATATAATATTACTAGATGAACCATCTATAGCACTAGATCCAAAGAATCGCAGGACTATTATAAATACATTGAATCGTCTTAATTACATTAAAATTATTGCATCTCATGATCTTGATATGATACTAGAAACTTGCAATAGAGTAATTTTGATGTCAGAAGGAAGGATAGTATGCCAAGGTCCTACAGAAGAAATACTTCGAAATAAAGAATTACTTGAAGCTAATAGTTTAGAACTTCCACTATGCCTTAGTGAATAAGAATTAAATGAAAATGCACCTTGCCGGAATTTAAGGCAAGGTGTATTTTCATTTAATATGGTTGATTCATCATTCACAACTTTTAAGCAAGCTCTTCCCACTTTTCATACAGCTCTTCGAGCTCTTGTTCTGCTACTTGAATTTGCTTATTTATTTCTATACTTTTATCTGGATTTGAGTAAACTTCTTCAAGGCAAAGCTGTTCTTGAAGTCCTACAAGGGATTCTTCTGTAGTGGCTATTTTAGCCTCTACGTTTTTAAGTAAGTTTAATTTTTCTTTTTCAGCTTTCTCAACTTCACGTTTCTTTTTCTTATCTAATTTGATTTGAGTTTTGGTAACCCCAGAAGATTCTTCTATAGACTCAAAACGCTTAGGATTTTTTTTCTTCTCTACATAGTATGAGTAATTTCCAAGGTACTCTTTAACGCCATCTTCATTAAGTTCAAGGATTTTTCCTATGATTTTATTTAAGAAATATCTATCATGGGATATAAGAAGTATGGTTCCGTCATAGTTTAATATGGCATCTTCTAAGGCTTCACGAGATACAATGTCTAGATGATTAGTAGGTTCGTCCAGAAGAAGAAAATTAGATTTTGAAAGCATGAGCTTCAATAAGTTAATTCTGCACTTTTCCCCACCACTAAGTGTGGATATGTGTTTAAAAACATCGTCACCTGTGAATAAAAATGCTGCAAGGGCAGATCTTATTTCAGTAGTGGTCATATGAGGAAAGTCATCCCAAACCTCATCAATAATTGCTTTGCTAGAATCAAGGTTTGATTGCTCTTGATCATAGTATCCAACAAAAACATTTTTACCAAGAACTTTAACTCCTTTATTGGCTTCAATGGTATCCATTATTATTCTAAATAATGTAGTTTTTCCTCTACCATTCTCTCCTATTAGAGCAATTTTTTCTTCACGTTTTATATCCATGTTTAGGCCTTCGAAGAGTAATTTGTCTCCAAAGCTTTTACTTAAATCTTCTACGTAAAGTACATCATTACCACTCTTAATTTGAGTTTCAAACTTAATTCTTGAAGCTTTCACATCTTTAAGAGGAGCATCAATTCTTTCAATCTTGTCTAAGGCCTTCTGACGGCTTTCTGCAGCTTTTATGCTTTTTTCACGATTAAAGGATTTATATTTAGTTATAATATCTTCTTGCCTTTTAATTTCAGCCTGTTGGAGGTCATAAGCTTTTTGCATAATTTCTTTATTCTTTTCTTTTAGATCTATGGAAGCAGTATAATTACCGTTATAGACTTGAACTGTACCACCAATAAGTTCTATAGTTTTGCTGGTGATTGCATCAAGGAAAAATCTATCATGGGAAATTACTATAATAGTGCCCTTTACTTCCTTTAAATAACTCTCTAGCCATTCAATAGCCTCTAAGTCTAAATGGTTTGTAGGCTCATCTAAAAGCAAAATTTCTGGTTTTCTAAGTAAAAGCTTACATAGGGCAACCCTAGTCTTTTGTCCCCCACTTAAAATTGAAATTGATTTATCAAAATCAACTTCAGTAAATCCAAGACCTTTAAGAACTCTTCCTATTTCACCTTTATATGTATATCCTCCACGGTTTTCGTAAACCTCCGCTAAGGTAGTATAATCTCTTATAACCTTATTATGATACTCTTCTTTTGAGGCATCATATGGTTCCTTCATCTTTTCTGCTAAGTTATGAAGTCTTTCTTCCATGTCAACTAGTGTACCAAAAACAGAAAGGAGCTCACTGTATATAGTGTTTTCTAAGTTAAGGGAAAGGTTTTGAGAAAGATATCCAAGTTCCTTGGATTTATCTATGAAAAGTTCACCTTCATCATATTCCATTTGGTTCGTTAGAATTTTAAATAAAGTTGACTTACCAGCACCGTTTGCACCTATTAATCCTATTTTTTCACCTTCATTAATATTAAAGGTGATATCTTTTAAAATCATATCTATTCCAAAGTATTTACTTATATTTTTACAACTTAAAACTATCATTAAATTCACCGTCCTAATAGCATTTTAACATGAAATATAGAAAATTTAAATTAATATAATAAGGAGTGTATAATTTAGTAGTAATTGAGTGAAAAATAAAAATCCAACTTATAATAATGAGAGTGGATATGCAATTATTAATAATAAATATATAACATTTTTATAAAAAAAATATATTAAATGTGCATTGTTATAGTATAATAAGAGAATAATCTAAAAAATGTATTTAAATGTTAATTAATATGAGTTTAACTAAAAGTATATTAAAAAGCAGTAATATATATGTAAAAGAAAATAAGGAGTTGTTAAAGTGGAAAAGAAAAGAAGTATTTCTATGGCAGTAATAAAAAGACTTCCTAAATATTATAGATACTTAAATGAATTAGATAGCAATGATGTAAACAGAATATCATCTAAAGAATTAAGCCAAAAAATTGGATTTACAGCATCACAAATAAGACAAGATTTAAATTGTTTTGGTGATTTTGGACAGCAAGGTTATGGATATAATGTAAAAGAATTATTGTATCAAATACGTGTGATACTAGGAATTGATAAGGAGTATAACACTATAATCATTGGAGCAGGTAATATTGGTCAAGCAATTGCAAATTACACAGCTTTTGATAGAATGGCCTTTAATCTTAAAGGAATTTTTGATGTGAATTCAAAGCTTATAGGATTAAAGATAAGAGATATTGAAATTAGAGATATGGATGATTTAGATGGGTTTTTAAAAGGTGAGAATATTGATATAGCTATAATTTGTGTTCCTAAGAATAGAGCTCAGAATGTTGCTGATATTGTTACTAGAAATAATGTAAAGGGAATATGGAATTTTGCACCACTAGATTTAAAGGTTGAGGATAATGTTATAGTAGAGAATGTACATCTTAGCGAGAGTTTGATGACATTAAGTTACTTGATAAATGAAAGAGAAAAGGAAAATGGCCAGCTATAATACATGGCTGATTATTAAATTTTTTACTTCTTGCAAATTATAAATAATGAAATATATTGAGCCTTGTATTGTTAATATACATAAAAATACAAGGAAATTTAAAGAGTTTTTAGAAAAATCTAATAAGGGTTGAAAAACGTTTACAGTAATACTATAATAGGGATGGGGTTCTAGAACTCTAGTCCCTATTTTGTTTTGTTAAAAAAATAACTAAGTACGATGTCTAGTGCAAAGGGGATTTCTAAAATATGTATTATGGTCACCGGACATCGAATAAAATCATGGGGGGGATGTTAACATGGGTTATGAAAACATTGTACTAGAAAAAGAAGGTAACATAGCTGTGGTTAAGGTAAACAGACCTAAAGCATTAAATGCTTTAAACTCAGAAACATTAAAAGAAATTGACTGTGTAATTAATGAAATTTCTGAGGATGAAGAGATTTATGTTGCTATTCTGACTGGCGAAGGCAGAGCTTTTGTAGCAGGCGCTGATATTTCAGAGATGAAAGATTTGAATGCAGTGGAAGGTAAACGTTTTAGTGAACTTGGAAATAGTGTTTTTAGAAAACTTGAGAAGCTTTCTAAACCTGTTATAGCTGCAGTGAATGGTTTTGCATTAGGCGGAGGATGTGAACTTGCTATGGCATGCGATATAAGAATTGCATCAGTTAAAGCTAAGTTTGGACAACCAGAAGCTGGCCTTGGGATAACTCCTGGATTCGGTGGAACTCAGAGATTATCAAGGCTAGTTGGAGAAGGAATTGCAAAAGAATTAATTTATACTTGTGACATTATAAATGCTGAACAAGCTTTCAGGATTGGACTTGTAAACAAGGTAGTAGAACCTGAAGTACTTTTAGATGAAGCAAAAGCTATGGCAAGTAAAATTGCTAAAAATGCTCCTATAGCTGTAAGGCAGTGCAAAGCTGCTATAAACATAGGATTACAAATGGATATTGATAGCGCTGTGCTTTGCGAAGCAGAAGCCTTTGCAATTTGTTTTTCTACTGAAGACCAAAAGGAAGGCATGGAAGCTTTTATTGAAAAGAGAGATAAAAATTTTAAAAATAGATAATCATAAAAGTAGGAGGTATTAAAATGAATTTTTCATTAACTAAGGAACAAGAACTTGTAAAACAAATGGTAAGAGAATTTGCTATTAATGAAGTTAAGCCTATTGCAGCAGAGATAGATGTAACAGAGCGATTCCCAATGGAAAATGTGAAAAAAATGGCAAAGTACGGCATGATGGGAATTCCATTTTCAACTGAGTTTGGGGGAGCTGGTGGAGACACCCTTTCTTACGTTCTTGCAGTTGAGGAACTTTCTAAAGTTTGTGGAACAACTGGAGTTATACTTTCAGCACATACTTCTCTAGGAGCGGGTGCAATAAACGAGCATGGTACACAAGAGCAAAAAGAAAAGTACTTAACACCACTTGCAAAGGGAGAAAAATTAGGTGCATTTGGTCTTACTGAACCAAACGCTGGTACTGATGCAGCTGGACAACAAACTACAGCTATCCTTGATGGAGATCATTATGTTATAAATGGTTCTAAAATATTTATAACAAATGGTGGTGTTGCTGATACTTTTGTTATATTTGCAATGACTGACAAATCAAAGGGAACTAGAGGAATTTCTGGTTTCATAGTAGAAAAAGATTTCCCTGGATTTTCAATAGGAAAAGTTGAAGATAAATTAGGAATAAGAGCTTCATCTACTACTGAATTAGTATTTGAAAACTGTATAGTTCCAAAGGAAAACTTACTTGGAAAAGAAGGAAAAGGATTCTCTATTGCCATGAAAACTCTAGATGGAGGAAGAATTGGTATAGCTGCTCAAGCCTTAGGTATAGCAGAGGGAGCTTTAGAGGAAGCAACTACATACATGAAGGAAAGAAAACAATTTGGAAGATCTTTATCAGCTTTCCAAGGACTTCAATGGATGGTTGCAGATATGGATGTTGCAATAGAAGCTGCTAGACTTTTAGTTTATAAAGCTGCTTATAAGAAAGATAAAGGAGAATCATACACAGTGGATGCTGCTAGAGCTAAATTATATGCTGCAGAAGTAGCTATGGATGTTACTTCAAAAGCTGTTCAATTATTTGGTGGATATGGATACACTAAAGATTATCCTGTAGAAAGAATGATGAGAGATGCCAAGATAACTGAAATTTATGAAGGAACTTCTCAAGTTCAAAAGATGGTTATCGCTGGAAACGCATTAAAATAGGGGGTAGGAAAGATGAAAATAGTAGTTTGTGTAAAGCAAGTACCAGATACTAACGAAGTAAAAATTGATCCAAAGACAGGGACTCTTATAAGAGAAGGCGTTCCTTCAATAATAAATCCTGATGATAAAAATGCTCTAGAAGAAGCTTTAGCATTAAAAGATTCATATGGTGGACATGTCACTGTTATAACAATGGGACCTCCACAAGCAAAAGCAGCTTTAGAAGAAGCATTAGCAATGGGTGCTGATGAAGCAATACTAATTACAGATAGAGCATTTGCAGGAGCTGATACATTAGCTACATCTCATGCTTTAGCTGCAGCTATTAAAAATTTAGATTATGATGTAATATTTGCAGGAAGACAAGCAATAGATGGAGATACAGCACAAGTTGGACCAGAAATTGCAGAACATTTAGGCGTAACTCAAATAACTTATGTTGAAGCAGTTAGCATGGAAAGTAATAATGTGTTAAAGGTAAGAAGAGCATGGGAAGATGGATACGAAAATATAAGAGTAAACACACCTGTACTATTAACTGCCATAGAAACCTTAAACGCGCCAAGATATATGAATATAAAAAATATATTCTCAATGGCGAAGGAAAAAGAAATTAAAGTTTGGACTGTAGCAGATATAAATGTTGATATTAACTTACTTGGTCTTAAAGGATCACCTACAAAAGTTAAGAAATCAATGACAAAGGAAGCTAAAGGACAGGGTACATTATTTGATGTATCACCTAAGGAAGCAGCTTCAATTGCACTTTCAAAACTTAAAGAAAAACACTTCATCTAAGTGAGAATCTAAATTTTAGATTTACTTCTTTGAGCTTACTCATTCGAGGGTATAGGAGAAGGAGTTTCATTAAAAAAGGTTAAGGAGGAAATTGCCGTGAATATAGCAGATTATAAAGGTGTATGGGTCTTTGCAGAGCAAAGAGACGGAGAATTACAAAAGGTTGCCTTGGAGTTATTAGGAAAAGGAAGAGAAATAGCTGACAAGTTAGGGGTAGAACTTACAGCCCTATTACTTGGTCATGAAAATATTGAAGCAATGACAATAGAGTTAGGTGCGTTTGGAGCAGATAAAGTATTAATTTGCGATAATGAAGCATTAACACATTATACAACTGATGGGTATGCAAAAGTTATATCTGACGTAGTAAATCAAAAGAAACCAGAAATACTATTCATTGGAGCTACTTTTATTGGAAGAGATTTAGGTCCAAGAGTTGCTGCTAGACTTTCTACAGGGCTTACAGCTGATTGTACAGCCCTTGATATAGATACTGAAGACAACAACTTATTAATGACAAGACCAGCATTTGGTGGAAACCTAATGGCTACAATTGTGTGTGGAGATAATAGACCACAAATGTCTACAGTAAGACCAGGTGTTTTTGAAAAGCTATCTAAAGATACTAATAGAACTTTCAAAGCTGAAAGAGTAGATGTTAAGCTTACAAGTTCTGATATTAGAACAGAAACTATAGAAGTTGTTAAATCATTAAAAGAAATGGTTGATATAACTGAAGCTGATATCATCGTTTCAGGTGGAAGAGGCGTAGGTTGTAAAGAAAACTTTGATTTACTTAAGGAACTTGCAGACACCATGGGTGGTACTGTAGCAGGATCAAGAGCAGCTGTTGATAATGGCTGGGTAGAAAAAGCAGTACAAGTAGGACAAACAGGAAAAACTGTAAGACCTACTGTATATATAGCATGTGGAATTTCTGGAGCAATCCAACATTTAGCAGGAATGCAAGATTCAAATTTCATAATAGCTATTAACAAAGATTCAGATTGTCCAATAATGAAGGTTGCTGATGTATCTTTAGTTGGAGATTACTCAAAAATAATACCTGAAATGATAGCTCAGTATAAGGCTATGAAAGAAGACTAAGACAATATTAAATTTTTGCTAAAATATAAATAAAGAAGTAAAATGTATTAGTGTAGCATAAGCTAGAAAAATTAGTGTTGGGGGTGTTTATCATAGAAAAGATATGTGTTATAGGTGCAGGAACAATGGGAGCTGGTATAGCTCAAGCATTTGCATCAAAAGGTTATGAAGTTATCGTTAGAGATATAAAAGATGAGTTTGTACAAAGAGGATTAGGTATTATTGAAAAAAATGTTAGAAAGCTTGCTACTAAGGGTAAAATTACTGAAGAAGCTGCTGAAGATATTTTATCAAGAGTTAGTGGAACAACTGACTTAGGTTTATTAGATGATGTAGACCTAGTTATTGAAGCTGCTGTAGAAAACATGGAAATTAAAAAGCAGATATTTAAAGAATTAGATGAGATTTGTAAACCAGAAGCAATTCTTGCTACTAATACATCTTCTCTTTCTATAACTGAAATTGGAACTGCAACAAAAAGATCTGATAAGGTTATAGGACTTCATTTCTTTAATCCAGCTCCAGTAATGAAGCTTGTAGAGATAATAAAAGGAATGGCAACTTCAGAAGAAACATATAATGCAATGAAAGAATTAGCATTAAATATTGGTAAAGATCCAGTTCAAGTTGAAGAAGCACCTGGATTTGTAGTAAATAGAATATTAATACCTATGATAAATGAAGCTGTTTGCATCTATGCTGAAGGTATAGCAAGTGCAGAAGATATAGACAAGGCAATGATGCTTGGCGCAAATCACCCAATGGGACCACTTGCACTAGGAGATTTAGTTGGTCTTGATGTATGTCTTGCTATTATGGATGTTTTATACAAAGAAACAGGAGACACAAAATACAGAGCTCATAGCTTACTTAGAAAATATGTTAGATCAGGTCAATTAGGAAGAAAAACTGGAAAAGGTTTCTTCGATTATAGTAAATAGTATAATAAATAACGGTGTGAGGATTTTATCCTTGCACCGTTATTATTAAGTTCCTGTCTAAATCTTCGATTTAGTCACGGGAACTTACTCCACCGAACACATGATAAAAGGAGTGTCCTTGCTATAAACAAAAAGGAGGACATTCAGGTTAAGGTTGACTATAATTAAATAAAACTGTAAAATATAATTGCAGCGTAGATATTTTATATAACTATATGTAGAAACGTTGTATCCTATGGCGTAAGAATATGTTGGTTCAATAGTTATTTTATTAGTATATGAGGAGATTTGTAAATTTACTTTAATTATAAAAAATTAAGTATTATAATAATTGTAGCGTGATAAAATCATTACCATTATTATTAAGCTGTTTATTTTTGCGCTCAAAAAAATATTATATGGAATAAAGCTATAATAATGATTCAGAAGATTTAGATGGATTTGAATAGGGTTGTCGTCGCACATCATGATAACGTTATCAAAAAATAAAATAAAATAATACAAATTTGGGAGGAAAACAATATGTTTAAAATTGTTGAAAAGAAGAATTTAAATCCTATAATTGTTATGATGAAGGTTTTGGCCCCAAGAGTTGCTAAATCAGCTCAACCAGGACAATTCATTATAATAAGAATGGATGAAAAGGGAGAGAGAATACCGCTAACAATATGTGACTCAGATTCAGAAGCTGGAACAGTAACAATAGTATTCCAACCTATCGGATGCAGCACTAAAGTTATGGCAGAGTATGAAGTAGGAGATTCTTTCCTTGACTTCGTTGGACCACTTGGAACACCTTCAGAATTTATTGAAGAAGATTTAGAAGAGCTTAAAAAACAAAACATATTATTTATATCAGGTGGAGTTGGAACAGCTCCAGTATATCCTCAATTAAAATGGCTACATAACCATGGAATCGATGCTGATGTAATCATGGGATTTAAAAATAAAGATATAGTTATTATGGAAGATGAAATGAAAGCTGTTGCTAAAAATGTATATATAACAACAGATGATGGAAGCTATGGTTTCCATGGTATGGGTACTAATAGATTACAAGCATTAGTAGATGAAGGAAAAAAATACGATGTTGTAATTGCTATAGGACCAATGATAATGATGAAATTTGTATGTAAATTAACTGAAGAGTTAGGAATAAAAACTATAGTTAGCATGAACCCAATCATGGTTGATGGAACAGGTATGTGTGGTGCTTGCAGATTAACAGTAGATGGAGAAACTAAATTTGCTTGTGTTGATGGACCAGAGTTTGATGGACATAAAGTTGACTTTAATGAAGCACTAAAAAGATCAACTATTTATAGATCTGAAGAAGCTGAAAAAACAGCTGAACATTCATGCTGTCAGATGGGAGGAAAAAACTAATGGCTAAAATGGAAAGAACGAAAATAACAGAACAAGATCCAAAGGTAAGGGCTCATAACTTTGAAGAAGTATGCTTAGGATATAATGAAGAAGAAGCGGTTCAAGAAGCTTCAAGATGTTTAAATTGCAAGAATAAACCTTGTTCATCTAAGTGCCCAGTATCTATAGATATACCAGAATTTATTCATCATGTAAAAGAAAGAGAATTTGCAGAAGCAGCAAAAGCTTTAGCTAAATATACAGCACTACCAGCAGTTTGTGGAAGAGTTTGTCCACAAGAATTGCAATGTGAAAGTAAATGCGTACTTGGAATTAAAGGAGAAGCAGTTGCAATAGGAAAACTTGAAAGATTTGTTGCAGATTGGTCAAGAAATAATAATGTAGATTTAACTACTGAAGTTATTAAAAAGAATAAAAAAGTTGCAGTAGTAGGTTCAGGTCCTTCAGGAATAACTTGTGCTGGTGAACTTGCAAAAATGGGTTATGAGGTAACTGTATTTGAAGCATTACATCAACCAGGTGGAGTTTTAGTTTATGGAATTCCAGAATTCAGACTACCAAAAGATACTGTTGTTGCACATGAAGTAAACAACTTAAGAAAATTAGGCGTTAAAATTGAAACTGACGTAATTATAGGTAAAACTGTTACAATAGATGAGCTTATGGAAGATGAAAAATTTGAAGCTGTATTTATAGGATCAGGTGCAGGTCTTCCTAAATTTATGGGAATACCAGGTGAAAA
>DAMAVY010000009.1:17836-21045 GCA_032077725.1 Clostridium sp.
GTTCAGCTAATGAATTCTTAACAAGAAATAACCTAATGAAAGCATTCAAAGATGGCTATGCAACTCCAATTAGAGCAGGAAAAAAAGTTGCTGTAGTTGGTGGCGGTAACGTTGCTATGGACGCAGCTAGAACAGCTTTAAGATTAGGTGCAGAGACTCACATAGTATATAGAAGAAGTGAATCTGAACTTCCAGCAAGAGCTGAGGAAGTACATCATGCTAAAGAAGAGGGAATTATATTTGACTTATTAGTTAACCCAGTAGAAGTCCTTGGGGATGAAAATAATTGGGTTAAAGGCATGAAGTGTGTAAGAATGGAACTTGGAGAACCAGATGCATCAGGAAGAAGAAAACCACAAGAAATTAAAGGTTCTGAGTTTGTAATAGACTGTGATACTGTTATCATGTCATTAGGAACTTCACCAAATCCATTAATTCCTTCTACTACAAAGGGATTAGAGATTAACAAACGTAAATGTATAGTTGCAGAAGAAGAAACAGGTCTTACTACTAAAGCTAATGTTTATGCTGGTGGAGATGCCGTAACAGGAGCTGCTACAGTTATACTTGCTATGGAAGCTGGCAAAAAGGCTGCTAAATCTATTGATGAGCAACTTAGCAAATAGTTTAATAAATAAACTTAATTAGAACTTTTAGGCCATATTTTAAAGTTGTGTGAAACACTTTGAAATATGGCTTTTTGATAGTATAAATATGGTATAATAAGAAACAAAAAAGATGGAAAAGATAAGTAGTGGGAAACTAAAGTGTAGATTGTTTTTGTAAAATAACAATAGGTTTTAATGTTTTCATAAGAGATTAAAAATTGTAAATTAAAATGAAGTTGAGGGGGAAAAGATATGTTATTAGAAATGGTTAGAAAATACTATGGAAAAGAATATGATTTAAACTGTGCGGAAACAATGGTGTATGCTGCAAATGAAGAATACGGGTTAAACCTTAATAAAGAAACTTTTAAAACTATGGCGGCCTTTGGTGGTGGAATGGCAATGGAAGCTACCTGCGGAGTTGTTACTGGGTCAATATGCGTCCTTGGGATTATGTTTACAAAAGAAAGAGGCCATGAAAGCGATTATGTAAAAACTCTCACACAAGAATATATTGAAAAGTTTAAAAGTGAATGTAATGCTTTAAATTGCGATAATCTTAAGGCTTTGTATAAAAAAGAGGATATAAGATGTCTTACTATAATAGAAAAAGGTGCAATTATATTAGATGAAATTATACTTAGAGAAAAACAATGGAAATGATTTCAAAAATATAATAAACCTTCGAAATAATGGAAAAGTAATCTTTTCGTAAGTTTTTCGAAAGAACAAAGTATTATACTAGAAGGAGTGAATGCAATGGATTTTAGGGAGGTTATTGAAGAAAACAATAAAATCATATTAAAAGACGTAATAAATTTTGAACTTCCTCATATTTTTGATTGTGGACAATGCTTTAGGTGGAATAGGCAAGAAAACAATAATTATATTGGGGTAGCTTTTGGTAGAGTAATAGAAATTGAGAAAAATAATGATGATGTAGTAATTTATAATAGCAATTTGAAGGATTTCAAAAGTATATGGATAAATTATTTTGATTTAGAAAGAGATTATACATATATTAAGGAAGAGTTACAAAAGGATGAACTTCTAAAAAAAGCTGTAGAATATGGAAGTGGGATTAGAATACTTCAGCAAGATCCCTTTGAAATGCTTATATCTTTTATTATTTCATCGAATAATAGAATTCCTATGATTAAAAGAGCAATAGAGAATATAAGTAAAACTTATGGCAAGGCTATAGAATATAAGGGAAATACATATTATGCCTTCCCAACTCTTGAAGAATTTTCAGCTGCTACGCTTAAAGAAGTAGAGGCAATAGGAGTTGGCTTTAGAGCTAAATATATAGTAAAGACATTAGAAGATTTATCAAAGGTCACCTATGATTTAAATGAAATAAAGATTAGTGATGACAATGGTTGTCATGAAGGACTTAAAAAATTTAGTGGAGTTGGACCTAAGGTTGCAGATTGCATAATGCTATTTTCTATGGGAAAATATTCGGCTTTTCCAGTAGATGTATGGGTAAAAAGAGCCATGCAGTTCTTTTACGTAGCTCCAGATGTTTCACTACCAAAGATAAGGGAATTTGCAAGAGATAAATTTGGAACTTTATCTGGATTTGCACAGCAATATTTATTTTATTATGCAAGGGAAAATAATATAAAGATAGATTAATAGTGTAGATATAGATTAATAATATTAAGATACATTAATAATAGGTAGAAAGTAATTTACGCATAATTGGCACGTTGAGTTCAGTATTAAACAAGCTTTATGGTATTTAATAAAGTATTAGCAGCGGGAGAGGATATGATGGATAAAAAGAAATTAAAAAGGTACATTACTAATGGATTAATATGGGCTATAGTTATAGTAGTGTTAATTGCATTTTATTATGAGTTTTCAAAGAGATTTACTATATTTAGAAATCCAGAACAACTAAAAAAGTTAATCCTTTCCTTTGGAAGCTATAGCATTATTGCCTATATAATATTACAAATGATACAAGTTGTAATTTTTTTTATACCTGGAGAGTTAGTACAGGTAGCTGGAGGATACATATTTGGTCCTGTACTTGGAGGAATAACTTCTGCCATAGGAATAATACTGGGCAGTGCAGTTGCGTATATAATAGCAAAAGTACTTGGAAAAAAATATATAAACAAGCTCATAGAGAAAAATAACCTTACAAAGACGAAAAAGTTATTAGATGCTGGAAGTAATAAGATTGTTATTTTCATAATATACTTTATACCTGGGATACCTAAGGATATATTAGTGTATGCAGCAGGAATATCCAATATATCTCTAGCAGATTTCTTAATATATTCATCTATTGGTAGATTTCCATGGATTATTACATCTGCTATGTTTGGTCATAATATTAATAGTGGAAATTATATATCAATGATAATTATAGGGGTAGTTTCAGGAGGATTATTCCTCATAGGAATTTTAAAAGGACATAAAATTATAGATTTTTTCCATAGAAAAATGAAACGTGATAAATATGGAGAAAATAGGAGGAAATGAGAATATTAATGAGGCAATCTCGTTAAATGGCTATTAATAGCATGATATGGCAAAATTAAAGATTTGCTAATGAATTTATAATTCATTATTATAATATTATGG
>DAMAVY010000010.1:0-18902 GCA_032077725.1 Clostridium sp.
AATTCACCTTTAAATAACTCAGCAAATTGCTTATGTGCCATTAGATCAGTATTTTCTTTTATCTCCTTGAATGTTATTTCATATTCTTTAGATATATTAGAATATACTTCATATACCTTTGATGCTGTATTATCAGTTCCATAAGTAATTACATATGTAACTTGATCCTTTGTTCCATTTACATTCCTATAATATGGATATATCTTAGCTGTTGCTTTGTCAATTTTGTTATCAGTTAATACTTTATCTAGTTCAACTTTTGCTTTTTCTATATATGCAGTTTCATCTTCCTTCGAAAGCAATTTTAAAGTGTTAATTTCATTATAATAATATTCTTTATTTGCGAAACTATTTAATAATGACTCAAATTTCTCATAAGTAACTTCCTGTACAATTTCAGTTGATTTCTTTGCAGATGTGTCCTCTTTTTTATCAGTATTTCCTCCACAACCAACTAATGATAACCCAATTGTTGCTGTTAATGCTAATGCAATTACCTTTTTCATTTTCATAATCCCCCATATTTCTTCAAAAATTTATTTATTTAGCCATTATGGTCTTCAAAATAACCAATTAAACGACAGCGAGTAAATGTATGCACTCTATATCCTAACAATTTATTTGATTATAATTAAACCATCATTAAACCCATATAAAATTATATCATAATTTGTAGAATTTACAAGATAATATTCCTGCATAAAAACATATCAACATAGGTTGTTAATATATTCTTAATTTATGTTTCCACCAAGATTTTTTATTAGCTTTTTTCTTAGTAGTATACCAACTTATGTATAATTTGTACAAGTTATTAACATTATCCACAGATATCTTGTTAGTAACTTGGTGAATTTAATGTTAATATACAATATTTAACTCGCTAATATATGTTTTTCCGAAATTCATCCTTTGAAGCTATGAAAAGTTATACACATTATCAACAGGAATGTGCATAATATGTTAATAACTTTTACATTTTACACTTCTAAACTTTTTATAAACATATTGCTACAATTTTATAATTCATATATATATTCTACGGTACTAATATGTGATAAACTTAACCTATATTATTTTTTATATTTTATCACTTTAACAATGTAACTTTAGGAGGTTTTTTTATGCGAATTGGTTTAGGTTACGATGTACACAGATTAGTAAAAGATAGAGATTTAATTATAGGCGGTGTGAAAATTTCCCATGCCACAGGTCTTTTAGGACATTCTGATGCTGACGTGTTGCTTCATGCAATTATGGATAGCTTACTCGGAGCTGCAGCACTTGGGGATATAGGAAAACATTTCCCAGATACAGATGATAAATTCAAAGGCATATCTAGTATTGAGTTACTCAAAGAGGTAAAACTTTTACTTGATAAGAATAACTATAAGATAGGAAATATTGATGCTACAATAATAGCACAGCATCCTAAAATGGCACCCCATATTCCAGAGATGCGTAGTAATATAAGTGCAGCACTAAATATAGACGTTAATCAAATTAATATAAAAGCTACCACTGAAGAGGGTCTTGGCTTTACTGGAAATGAAGAAGGTATTGCCTCAGAATCTATATGTTTATTAACTTTTATCAAATAAATTTTTAAAATATATAAGTCCAAGGCAACGTAATATTACATTGCTTTGGACTTAAGTTACATTTGCTTTATTATTTCTTCTAAATCCTTCTTAAATTCTTCCACTGGTTTATCTTCTTTGAAGGATTTTAGTAATTTCGATATGGATTTATATACATATTCATCCCCACTTATAGCAATAGTTTTAGCTTTGGAATAAATATCTTTTACCTTTATCTCAATTGCATTTCTTAACGTAAAGGGTACATTTTCGTATTCATCTTGCAATTTTAGTGCAACTAACACCGATTCATGATTTATATATACCACCGCTGATTCAACTTCAGGAAGTTTTTCAACTTCAGCCATAATCTTTTCACAAGTAAGTATGGCTTCATTAATTGTTTCCTCTTCATCTATAGGAGTATTATTCATGTCTTCTACAGTTGGTCCAGCTCCTATAGTGTCACCTGTCTTCTTATCACTATTACAACCAACCAAAACTACTGTAGTAATAATTAATAAAACTATAACAAATAATACCACGTCGTGAATGTTTTGTTTCATGCAATTTCCTCCCTATATATTATGGTTATTTTAAATTTTAATTAAGATAAAATTCGTTTCATACCACTTAATATATAGTTTGGCTTATAACTATAAGTCTATTCATGTTTCTCTTTATACTTTAACCTACATATTCTTATATATCATCATAACTCTTAAGAACATCTCTTGTAACAATATAATTTCCATTGTCTTCAACTAATTCAAATTCACTTACACTAGTTACCCGATCTTCCCTCTCAACATGAAATACATATCCATACTTCTTATAGTTTTTAAAATAAACCCTGGAAGTCTTCACAACCCTCATTAGATTTCCTTCTTTATCATATATCACTTTAGGAATACTATTTATCATAATTCACTTTCTCCTTACACCCGTTGTTAATTAATGATATATAATATTATCCTTTTATATGATTTATGACTTATATCTAACTTATTTTATATTTCTACTACCTGGTTTTACATAAGGTATGTTTTCTTTACAAAGTGGACATTCTTCCTTATCAAAGCTCTCAATTTCTAGTTTGCATGCACTATATAAAGGAAGTGTTAACGCACAATTCTCCGTTCTTCTATCAACTATGCAGCATACTCCAACAACTTCAGCTCCCATGCCTCTTAAAACCTCTACTACTTCCATAGTAGATTTCCCAGTTGTAACTACATCTTCTGTTATTAGAATTTTTTGTCCAGGCTTAACTTCAAATCCTCTAGTTAGAGTCATTACACCATCCTTTCTTTCGGTAAATATTCCTGGTTTTCCAAGTTGTCTAGCCAGTTCATAAGCAACTATTATTCCACCCATTGCTGGTCCTACTAACATGTCTACCTCTAAATCCTTAACCTTTTTTGCTACAACCTCTAAAACTTCTGCCGCCTTATCAGGATGTTGTAATAACTTTGCACATTGGCAATACCTATTACTATGTTTTCCAGATGATAATAAAAAATGTCCTTCTAATAATGCTTCACACTCAGTTAATATATTTACTACTTTATTTTCCATAATTTCTTCCTCCTATATTATCCCTCTTATTTCATTTATATCTTTAATGTTTTCTTTTATCAAAAATTCTTCTATACCTTTTATTATTTCTATTGGTGCAAAAGGATTTATGAAATTAGCAGTACCTATCTGAATTCCAGTAGCTCCTGCCATTATAAATTCTATAGCATCTTCCCAGTTTGTAATTCCTCCAAGTCCAACTACAGGAACCTTACATGCTTTACATACCTGATGTACCATTCTTAGTGCCATAGGCTTTACAGCCGGTCCTGAAAAGCCAGCGTAGATATTATCAAAAACTGCTTTTCTTTTCTTATAATCTATAGACATCCCTTGGAAGGTATTTATTAGTGATAGTGCATCAGCCCCTGCCTCTTCACAGCTAAGTGCCATGTCTACTATGTTCTCCGCATTAGGAGATAATTTAACCATCAAAGGCTTTTTACATACTTTTTTTACTTCCTTTACTGCATTGTATGCCACATCAGCCTTAATTCCTAAAGCCATTCCTCCGTGCTTCACGTTAGGGCATGAAATATTAAGCTCAATTATATCTATATCTTCTTTGTTTAATTTTTCAATAATATTTATGTATTCCTCTACAGTAGATCCTCCAACATTTGCAATTATATTAGTATTATATTCTTTCATCTTTGGAAGTTCATTTGCTATGAACTTATCTACTCCTGGATTTTGAAGTCCAACACTATTTAGCATTCCTCCAGTAGTTTCCTTAATTCTAATTCCATAGTTCCCTTGTCTCTCATCTAATGTTAAACCTTTGCTACAAATTCCTCCAAGTTTAGATATATCATAGAATTTACTATACTCTTCTCCAAATCCAAAGGTTCCTGATGCGGTTATAATGGGATTTTTAAATTCCTTATTACAAATATTTACCTTAAGCATAATTTCTCCTTTAAAACACTAAGTCTTCTCCACTAAACACTGGACCATCCTTACAGGTTCTTTTGTTACCATTGACGGTTTCACATGTGCATACAAGACATGCACCTATTCCACAAGCCATCTTCTTTTCTTCTGAAATGTATATCTTTGTTCCCACTTCTTTACACATATTAACTACTTTATACATCATTATTTCTGGTCCGCAACATAAAACTAAATCATAATCTTCAGGATTAAATAACTCCGTTACATATCCTTTATGTCCCTCACTGCCATCTTCTGTGGATACTTTAACATTCACACCAGAGGCAATTATCTCACCTAAACCGTAAACTTCATCTCTAAAGCCCGCAAATACCTGAGATTCTGCATCTTTAATGCTCTCTACCAAGTATCTCATAGGTGCTACTCCAATTCCACCTGAAACTATGGCAACTTTTCCTCTAATATTTTCTACATCAAATCCATTTCCTAGTGGTCCTATAATCTTTACTTTTTCTCCTGCTTTAAGTTTGCTTAAGAGATTAGTCCCCTGTCCAACCAATTGATATGCAAATTCTATTGAGTTTGATTTTATATTATGAATACTTATAGGTCTCCATAATATTGGTTCATTATCCCAACATCTTAACATATAAAATTGTCCTGGTTTTCCACTGAACTTACCTTCTACAGAAAGTCTAAATATTCCCCTGGAAATCTCATTATTACAAATTACTTTGCACTCTCTATATTCATAATTATCTTTCACCATTTAATTACTCCTAATAATTTATTCTAATACAATACCTTTACTCTAGCATAATACCTTATAATTCTAACACAATACCTTAATTCTAGCACAATACCATACAAGTACTTGTATGGTATTTATCTTTATAATTTGTTTTATATAACTTATTTATTCATTATGCCGTTTGAGCTTTTTATTGCATCTAATATTTCATTTTTCATTCTAATAGCTTCTTGTCTCGCATATTTTGCAAAGTTTTCTTCTCCATCTACTTTGCCCTTATATGCAAGCATTATTCCTCTTGATGAGTTAACAACTCCACCATTTCCATCTTTTAGATAAAGAGCCACATCTTCCGCTCTTCCTCCTTGCGCACCATATCCTGGTATTAAAAAGAATGTGCTATCCAGAGTTTTTCTGATTTCTATCCCCTCATCTACATGAGTACATCCTATTACTCCACCTACGCAGCTATAACCACAAGTGCCTATATACTCTTTTCCAAGATTACTTATAGCTTCTCCTACCATGTTGTATACTCTTCTATTATCATGAGTTTCAACATATTGAATATCTTTGCTTCCTTTATTTGATGTTCTAATTAGTACAAAAACGCCTTTATTCTTTTCTTTTATATATGGTAGGTAAGGTTCTATGCTATCAAGTCCCATGTATGGACTTAATGTTATAAAATCAGCTTCAAACTCTCCTGCAAAGTGAGCTTTAGCATACATTTCTGCTGTTTTCGCAATATCTCCTCTTTTTATATCTCCTATAGATATTGCTCCACTTTCCTTTATATACTTTAAAGTTCTTGAATATGCCCTCAGTCCATCTATGCCATAAGCTTCATAATATGCTATTTGTGGTTTATAGCAAGCTACCTCATCTATAGTTTCATCTATTATAGCTTTGTTAAATTCAAATATTGCATCACCTATATTATCAAATTTCTTCAAAAATCCTTCTGGAATATATGATATATCTGTATCTAATCCCACACAAACATGGCCTTTTTCTTTGATAGTATTAAATAATCTATCTATTATCATAAAAACACTTCCTTATCTTATTACTTTGAGTAAACAACTTTTCCATTTTTTATAGTCGTTATTACTTCTCCATATACTAGCATTTTATCAAAAGGTGTATTTTTACCCTTAGACATTAAGTCCTCTTTGCATATTTTATACTGTTTCCCCAAATCTACTATTACTAAGTCTCCATCATAACCTATACTAATTTGTCCTTTATTAACTCCTAAAATGTCGCTAGGTCTTTTACTCATAATTTCACTTAACTTGCACAAATCTATGTGTCCACCCTTTACTAGCTTTGTGTATGCTACTCCAAAGGCTGTTTCTATTCCAGATATACCTGGTGCCCCATTCTTCTTATCTTCTTCAGTATGTGGAGCATGATCCGTAGCAATGCTGTCTACATACCCATCCACTATGGCTTTTATTAAATAATCCACATCTTCTGCTTCTCTAAGTGGTGGATTAACCCTATATTCTATGCCACTGTTAAGTGCTATATGGTGTGGTGCAACTTCACAAGTCACTTTATGCCCCTTTTTTTTAGCTTCAATTATATATTCCATGGATTCCTTAGTACTTACATGACAAAAGTGAACCTTGCAACCTGCATACTTAGCCAAAGTTAAATTCCTCCATGTCATAGTATTTTCTGCAAGTCTCATATCTACACTAGATAAGTTGTGATTTTCACAGTGACACATAACTGTTATATCCTTCTCTTTAGCTTTAATCATAGCATTAAGCATTACTTCACTGCGCATAACATCTTTTCCATCCTCAGATATTACTTTTATATCGCCTTTCTGAAGCTTATCTAAATGACTTATATCATCTCCGCTAAAATTATTAGTTATTGATATAACTTGATTTATATCTACAAGTCCAATTCCCTTGCCTTTATTTATCACGTAGTTAACAGTTTCCAAGGTACTGCACACTGGATTTGTATTGGCCATAAGGTTTACCATTACATATCCGCCCTTTACGGCAGCTTTAGAACCAGATTCTATGTCTTCTTTATAAGTAAACCCTGGATCTCTAAAGTGAACATGCAAATCTACAAATCCAGGCATTACAGTCATTCCTTTTGCGTCTACAGTCTTACAATCCTTTATAAGATTTCTTCCTATTTCACAGATAACTCCATCTTTTATATATATATCACCAACAAATGTTCCACTAAAGTCAACTACAGTACCATTTTTAATACAAATTTCCATATATTTTTCTCTTCTTCCTAATATAATAATGTAACCTTTTGTAAATCGTCACAATAATGACATCTATATTCCTTAGTATCTGCATCAACTAAATGATGTATGTGGCTTATATTTGGTTCTATGGATGTGACACATCTAGGGTTCTTACACTTTATAACATCTTTAACCACTTCAGGTAATTTAAGTTTTACCTTCTCTTTAATTTTCTCATTCTCTATCACATCTATAGTAATATCAGGATCTATAACACCCAATATTTCAAAATCAAGATCTATCTTATTTTCTATTTTTATAATGTCTTTTTTCCCACTCTTATTGCTGTTAGCATTCATAATAAGTGCTACTCTAAAGTCAGCCTTATCTAGGTTTAAGAAATTGAAAATCTTTATTCCTTCACCTGCTTTTATATGATCTATTACAAGTCCATCTTTAATACTATTTATTGTTAACATAATTATCTCCTCCTACCTCTTAGTTAATTCCTAATAATTTTAATATTAGCGCCATTCTTGCAAACATTCCGTACTTAGCTTGTTTAAAATAAACTGCTCTAGGATCACTATCTACTTCATAGGCTATTTCATTTACTCTTGGTAGTGGGTGAAGAACTATCATTTTCTCCTTTGCTAATTTCATTTTTTCATTATCTAATATATAAGTATCTTTAAGTTTTATATAGTCTTCTTCGTTGAAAAATCTTTCCTTTTGAACCCTTGTCATGTAGAGGATATCTATTTCTCCCATAGCTTCTTCCATAGTTCTTACCTGTTTAAATTCTATATTTCTTTTTTGCAAAACTTCCTTCTTTATATACTCTGGAACCTCTAATTCTTCTGGTGATATAAGTATAAACTTGTTATTTTCATATCTACTTAAAGTTTTTATTAAAGAGTGTACAGTTCTTCCAAATTTAAGATCTCCGCAGCATCCTATAGTTAAATTATCTAATCTTCCTAAAGTAGACTTTATTGTTAATAAGTCTGTTAATGTTTGGGTTGGATGCTGATGTCCTCCATCTCCTGCATTGACTACTGGCACATCACTGCTCTGAGCGGCCACCTGAGCGGCTCCTTCTTTAGGATGTCTAATTACAGTTATGTCCGAATAACATGCAACTGTTTTTATAGTATCTGCAATGCTTTCGCCTTTTGCAACCGAGCTGCCATTAGGTTCTGAAAATCCAATTACACTTCCACCTAATCTATTCATAGCTGCTTCGAAACTAAATCTTGTTCTAGTACTTGGTTCATAGAATAATGCTGCTAGTAAGTATCCATCACAAGAATGTGCGAATTTCCTTGGCTCTCTTATTATTTCCTCTGCTAGATCAAATATTTCCTGTAATTCTTCTAGAGTAAAATTGTTTGGTTCGATTAAACTTCTTCCTTTTAACATATAAAACACTCCTTCTTAGCCTCTCTGGGGTAATTTAAAGGTAATAAATCTACTTATAAAATTTAATAAAAAAACTTAATAAAAAAAGCTTTCCCTTAACAAGGAAAGCTTTGAAACATCTCTGCCTGTGCTTTTATATATAAATACACTCTTAGTATACTTATACTAAAACCACGTCTTCCCTTGCCGGCATCTCTGTACCATTTTTAAAAGGATTCTTTATCAAACTTTATTATACTTATAATACCTATAGTTTATTATAATGTCAATACATTTTGAAAAACTATAAACATATTTTAATATACTATCAATCTATTTTCACTCTATCATTATAACTTAATTAATTTTGACCATACTTTAATAAACTATCCACTCATTTTAATAATCTATCAACACACTTTAATAATCTACAGCCACATTCTAATAATCTATCAACATGGTAACGTGACTTAGTCACATTAATATTTTAAAAAATAGTGTAAATTAATATATATACTAAAAGATTTCTATTTTCCAACTTCAATGAAAATATTAACTAGAGAAACTTATCTCCAATAAATAGAAATTTTAATGTAACAATACTAAATTTTATTATGAGAGGTGTTATTATGAAAATAAATATTGATACAATTACAAAAGATGCTCTTATAGAGAGCTTAAAAGAAAAAAATAAGTCTGTTGTTAGATTAGCTATAGCAGGATTTGGCTGAGGCGGCCCTATACTAAGCGTTGTTCTGGATGAACAAAAATCAGACGATATTTCAGAAGTTATAGACGGAATAACATTTGTAGTTAATACAGATGAAGAATATCTTTTCAAAGAATGTACATTATCTTATAAAAAAACCTTCTTTGGTAAAACATTCAAAGTCATTTCTAAAGCCATCGGTGAAAGTAGCTGTTAATACTTTAATTGCATATCTAAGGAACACACTTATATAACATAAAAGTGTGTTCCTTTATTACATGTAACAATAAGCAATTATAATGTCGAATTTACTGTTACTTTTTTGTGAAATTGAAATTTTATAATCTTTCATAATATTTTTATATAATGATTTTATCAACATTAACCACATATTTTTATTATATATATCCTTATGTTATCAACAGTTTGTGTTAATTAATTCCAATTACCATGTGTTGATATGTTTGTATTTTAGATTTCAAATGTATTTTATCCACATTATCCACATTTTCATTGTGCATAATATTATATAAATTCTGTTTATAACTATGAATTAACAAATGATATATTATTCATAGTTGTAACCGTTGTACGGGTAAAATTGCTACTAATAAAGTATTTATATAAATTTATGTTACTAACTTCTTATTTAGTCTCCAAAATATGAATGCTAGAAATGTATTGTTGAAAATGATTTACTTATGTCAAAACATAAAAATCATTTAAAAATTGTGTATTATTATGAAACATAATATTAATTCTAAAGTTATCCATTTAGATATTGAATTACTCTGAATTCTACAAAATAAATACAACAGGTTTTAACATAAGTATCATAATAAATAAATTGATGTATTTTGTAGAATTTTTTCATAAATTTAGAAATTAACTATTGTAATATAGCATTTTTATGCTAAAATAGTTAATTATAACTTCAATATTTTTCTTTTCCTTATTTTATGATTAATATTATTATAATAGTCAATATAATTATGGCATATCTTGTAATAAATATAATTTTTTTATCATTTTATATTGACTTATGAATATTTTTGTATTATAGTTAGTATATGGTATTAATTTTAATTATTGTAATTCATATTTATATTTTACATAAAAAAAAACAAAGTATAGGAGGAATTTATTATGAAATCAACTGGTGTTGTAAGAAAAGTAGACGAGCTTGGGAGGATTGTTATCCCAGTAGAATTAAGAAGAACTTTAGACATTGACGTAAAAGATGCACTAGAAATATATGTAGATGGAGATCAAGTTATATTAAAGAAATACGAACCTGCATGTATCTTCTGTGGAGATGCTCGTGATGTAGTTAACTATAGATCTAAAAACATTTGCAAAAAATGTTTAGCTGAGCTTAAAAACGAAACAATTTAGTTAGTTTACTATTATTTTAGAAAGACTGTGCATGATGAAGAACATTCATCGTGCACAGTCTTTTTCCTTTAACGCAATTAAATTTAAATTTATTTTATTTCTTTATATAAAAATAATAAACCAGTAACTAAGTTACTGGTTTATTATATATAGAAAATTAATATCTTCTAGCCCCAATGTAGCTATTTGTTGACAAAGTAGATATCTTTACCACATCATTATCTTGTGGAGCATGAATATAACAACCATTACCTACATATATACCAACATGCCATACTTCTCCACCCGAACCAAAGAAAACTAAATCTCCTGGTTGAAGCTGACTTCTATCAACAGAGCTTCCTCCACTCATTTGACCAGCTGCTGTTCTAGCAAGTCCTATTCCATTTGCAGCATATACATATTTAGTGAACCCTGAACAATCAAAAGTACTTGGTCCATTTCCACCCCATTGGTATGGAGTACCCCTAAATTGATATGCATAATCAACTATTGAATTACCAGATGCACTTGGTGCACTTGGTGCACTGCCACCTCTACTTGGTCTATCAGAACTTCCAAAACTACCAGATGCTGCAACTATTTGTCTCTCAGCTTCTTTTATTGTATCTTGGCTTTCTTTGACTGCTGCTGCAAATAAATCCGCATTAGCTTCAGCTTCTTTCATTGCAGTTGTGTACTCTGCCTTTTTCTCATCTTGCAAAGCTAATTTCTTTTTATTTTCAGCTTGAAGCGCATCTAATGATGTTTTTTCTTCTTCAATTAAGCTTTTTTCAGCTACAAGTGTTTTCTTCTTTTCAGCTAAACTACTTTCAATTTCTTTATCGTAGCTTATAATTTTAGTTACATTATCAAGTCTAGACATAAAATCAGATAAACCCTCTGAGTTTAAAAGCACCTCAATATAACTGTCCATACCATTAATGTACATTGTTCTCATTCTTTTACTAAATAAATCGCTTTCTTTGTCTATATCATCTTGAGTAGCTTGTACCTTCTTGTTGCTGTCTTCAATTCTACCTTCAACTTTAAGGATCTCAGCATTCAGCTCATTAATATCTTGGGTGATAACTTCCATCTGAGAATTTACTGATTGTATTGAAGCTTCTATCTCATCAACTTTTTCTTGAGCACTCTTATAGTTATTCGTTTGTTCTTGCAATTTTTGCTCTGCAGCTGATTTATCACTATTCGGATCTGCAAATGCATTAACTCCCATGCACGAAATACTTAATGCTAAAGCAAGCAATAATGATATACTTTTCTTATTCAAAAAAATCCCTCCCCCCAGTTTCATAAATATCACTTATAATTATAACACTATACTGATTAGATTCTCAAGCAATTTAGAAATAAATGAGAAATTTTTAATGTTATTGTTCCTATATAATAAATATATTCAAAAAATGCCCATATATTCCTTGCAATAACTAATATTTTCATTTTTAATCTATGCTTTATATATCTACTACGTGTCGTTTATTTCTTTACTTCATGTAAAATTGTTACTAAAGTCTAAAATTATATATTTAATCCTTATTTATTTATTCTGTTACCAACATAAAGTCCTTATTAAAGTCTAAATATTATATATCTATTCCATACTTATAAACCTCAGACTTATGTAAATTTCTCTCCTTTGCAACTAGTTTTATAGCTTCTTTTTTATCCTTGCCTTCATCAATATATTTTTTTATATGCTCCTCTATAGTCATGTCTTCCCACTTAGCTCTCATCTCATTTATTATATCATCTTTGCTTTTTCCTTCTACTACTAATACATATTCCCCTCTTGGTTCATTAGTTTCATAATGATTGATACATTCATCCAATGTACCCCTTAATATTGTCTCATGAAGCTTAGTAAGCTCTCTACACACTGCAATTTTTCTATTACCTAAGTTATCCTTTAAAAACATTAACGTAGCTTTTATTCTATGTGGAGCTTCATAAAATATTAAAGTCTCTTGCCTATTCACTAATTCCTCTACGGCCATTCTTCTATCTTTATTTTCTCTAGATAAAAACCCCACAAATGTAAATTTATCCGTATTTAGTCCTGAGTACACTAAAGCAGTTGTTATTGCTGTAGCTCCTGGATACACTTCAAAATCTATATGTTCCTCAATACATCTTCTTGCTATAATAGCTCCAGGATCAGAAATTCCCGGAGTTCCCGCATCGCTTATTATAGCAATATTTTGGCCATCTATTAACCTTCTGATTATTTCTTCACTTTTTCCATTTTCATTAAATTTATGATAGCTTATTAGTGTCTTTTTAATTTCAAAATGGTTTAAAAGTTTTAAACTCTGCCTTGTATCCTCACAAGCTATCACATCTACACTCTTTAGCGTCTCAAGTGCTCTAAGTGTTATGTCCTTCAGATTTCCTATTGGAGTAGGTATTAAATATAGTTTACCACTCATTATTAATCACTCCTTTTTCTTATAATTTTATATCAATGTTTAAAAGTATTATAATTTAAACATTTAAACATTGAGAATTGTATATTTCTTTAATCTCTTCTGAATATGAATCATCTGCGGTATGTACATATAAAGGATCCTCTATTTTAAGAAAAGCGCCTCCATCTCTCTGCCCCTCTATTAATAATATATTAGGAGCCTTCCCAGGCTTTGGATGAACGAATCTAATTCTCTTAGGCTCTATCTTATGCTTTCTCATAATTGTAAGTATATCCACTATTCTCTCCGGTCTATGTACCATAAATAATCTTCCATTATCCTTAAGTAGCATTCTTGCCGCAATTATGACGTCCTCAAGTTTGCAGCAAATCTCATGTCTAGCAATAGCATTCTTGTCATTCTCATTTAGTATGCCTGAATTATGTAGCTTATATGGTGGATTTACAGTAACCACATCAACTCTACCTAATGATTTTATTAACTCTACATCCTTTAAATCGCCTTCAATAAACATTACTTCATTCTGAAAATTATTGTATAATGATGTCCTATTTGCCATATCTACAAATTCATTTTGTATTTCAATTCCCTTTATTAATCCACACTGACTTTTCCCTTTCATTATGAATGGAATTATTCCAGTTCCACTACATAAGTCAATTACAGTGGAATTTCTCTTAACTTTAGCAAAATTAGCTAAAAGAACTGCATCTACACCAAATCTAAAGCCCTCTTTTTTCTGTATTATATGAATACCTTTTAATTGTAAATCATCCAACGTCTCATCTATATTTACTAGACCCATAATATAATTTTCCTTTCTTAAATCCTAAATCACATACCCTATTATATAATAACTTCTTATATTTTTCATCTTGTGTAGAATTATTTAAAATTTCTTGTGTATTTTTCATACCATACATTAAAAATGCTCCTTAGGATATATATAATAAATGACCTAAAGGACTTTTCACATTTAAAACTTCAACATAATGGAATGGGTACAAAATATATAACTTCCTCATATTCCAAACAAAAATAAACAGTTAATTAATCTTGTTTTATTACTAACTTAACTGTAATAACTAATACCTAATAATAATATAATACAATTAACATGTAATAAATTATTATGAGAAAGGTATGCATTATGAAAATATTATTATATCCCTTTTCATCAGTAAATTTTAACCAAAATACTTCTATTCTTTTAGATGCATCCTTCTTACTTAGCTTAGTATACGATGATGATGTTCGTCATTCTGAGTGCATAGAAATATTCAGAATCTTGCTTAATAGTAAGTGCAAGCTTTTAGTTACAAACATTATATCTGCTGAAGTCCTTAATCAAATAATGTATAGAGTATTTATGCTAGATATACGTCATAGAATTGATAAAAAAAGTGCCTTTAACTCACAAACCAATATAAAAATAATCATTTCTTCATTTAGTAAATATGATAGAAAAATTATTAAAGACAAGCGTATAGATAAATTGAGAGAAATTCCTTATAAAAAGTACTTTGATAATCTTTCTAAAAACAGTAGCAAGAGAGATTTCCTTAGTATTTATTATAAAACTGCAGTTGCCATGCATACCCAGCTGGAAAACACAGTAAATTACACATATGTTGAAATAAATAAGATCTGTATGGCAAAAACCAAAGAAGTAATGGTTAAAAATTTACTATCAATAAATGATGCAACCCATCTAGCTACTTGTATTTGCCACAATATAGATTACTTACTAACTCTAGATAGTGATTTTATTTATGCTGACTGTGGATCAGTTAGTATACTAAAAATATAACCATGCAGATTAAACCTGCATGGTTATATTTTGCTCTATTTTAAATGAGAGCTTATATTATTGCTTTGGTATACATATAGTCTCTTGAACTTTTATTGTATTTTCGTCATTAATATTATTGTGTTCTTTTATAAGTTTTACTCCATCAACAACATTCATACTAGCTAAATATTTCTTAGCTATGCTAAATAATGTATCTCCTGATTTAACCACATATTTTGTATGACTACTGTGATCGGTAGAATTAGCAGCGGTATCTTTATCTTCAGATTTAGATTCTAATGATGTTTCATAAGAAATAATTAACTTTTGCCCTTGTGAAATAACATCATTTTTAGACATCTTATTTCTTGTTAATATTTCTGCTACAACTTCACTTGGCTCAGAATTTGGCATATAAGTCCTAGCTATGCTATAAAGTGTGTCATCTGCTTTAACTACATAATAGCCTTCTTTTACTTCTTTCATGGCTGCATCTACTTCTTTTTCATTCTCTGTTTTATTTGTAATATTCACTTGCTCAGAAGCAGTTTTATCCTTGGAATTAACATCACTAGCACTGGATTTCTTATTTTCATTATCAGTTTTTTGTTTTGTTAAATCAATACTATTTGCTGTATTACTTTTGGCTTCTTTAGCTTGATCCTTATTGCCAAGATAACTTACAGCCCAAAATGCTCCACCCAAAATAACTACACAGCTTATAGCTATTATTATCTGTTTTCTAAATTTCATAATTACACCTCTCAATATTTTAATAACTAATATCTAAATAATTGACCAATTTAGTTAAAATATACATATAATATGAAATTTTGTTATATATTTCGTTTTATCTTGATATTACACCACATAATCAAACTGTAGTATCTATTAATATAAATAATATTAAAAATCTCCTTACAATTTAAAATTGTAAAGAGATTTTATAATCTTATATAACTATATATCCTATGTTTTCAATTGATTGTATTATATCATCTATACTTATAAAGTAATTATCATATACTATTTCTACTTCTTTTTTAGATTTGTAGATTCCACAGGCTATAACCCCTTCATTGGTAGATATAGCATTCTTAACTCTTGTAACATCCTTAGATGTTATCATATTACAAATTTTAAGTGTGGCCTTCATACTCTTCCTCCTAATTTTCTTTAAATAGTTCCTTAATCAATTTAGGATCTTCTGCTTGATTTTCAAGCTCTTTTATATCAACATCATTTATCACATCTTCATAACTTCCAGATATTAATGTTAACTCATTTATACTAACTACCTTAATATCATCTTCGGCATCTTTCATATAAACTTTAACCTTAACAATTTCTTTTACCACACTACTAGAAATAACTTCGCCTCTTCCATAAGGTGTATCTACTATAGACCCTCCTTTAGGTAGCCTTTTTCTTATATTTTCATAAGTTTCTTGTTCATAGTTTAAACAACACATAAGTCTTCCACATATCCCTGAAATTTTAGTTGGATTCAAAGACAAACTTTGTTCCTTAGCCATCTTTATTGACACTGGTGCAAACTCACCCAAGAAAGTCGAACAGCATAAGCTTCTTCCACAAGGTCCAAGACCCCCAGTCATCTTTGCTTCGTCCCTTACTCCAATCTGTCTTAATTCAATTCTTGTTCTAAAAATTGACGCAAGATCCTTTACTAGTTCTCTAAAATCTACTCTACCATCAGCTGTAAAATAAAATATTACCTTATTATTATCAAAGGTATATTCTACATCTATAAGTTTCATTTTCAAATCATGGGACTTTATTTTCTCAAGACATACCGATAAAGCCTCTTCTTCTTTTTCTTTATTAGACTTGTTCATATAAATATCTTCATCAGTTGCTTTTCTAATTACATTTTTTAAAGGTGCTACAATTTCCCCTTCCTTAAGGTCCTTTATGCCTACTACACATTCTCCAAACTCTATACCTCTGGCCGTTTCAACAACTACATAATCACCTTTTTTTATATCTAAATCTCCTGGATTAAAATAATAAATTTTCCCCGCTTTTTTAAATCTTACACCTATTACTGTTATCATCCTAAACCTCCTGCATTCTCAAGACCATTGTTATAAATGCTAATGATGAGTTTACGTTATTTTTTAAAATATTTCTTGTCTCATCCACAACATTAATCATAGCATTTAATTTGCTTGATGAAAACATATTAGATAAATCTTTAATATCAGATGTTTTATCAATGTTTATTAAAAAACTTTCATCTTCAACTTCTTTATACATAATTACGTCTCTTATTATGGTTATCATTATATCTAAAATATCTTCTTGATCCTTGCTATAATCATTGAAGAACTTCTCATAACTTAAGGCTACTTCATTATCTATATCTTTAGTTTTACGTATAAGTTCAAAAATCATATCTCTAATGGAATTAAAATCATCATTCTCTAGTAATTTTTCTGCTTTTCCCGGTATCCCTTTTCCAAAAGATGTTGCAACCACTAGCTTTTCCTTTTCTACATTAGAATATTTAGTCTTTAAATATAATATCATATCTTCATCTTTTAAGGGCCTTAATTTATGTATACAGCATCTTGATTTTATAGTATCTAATATTTCATCTAGCTCCTCACAAAGTATGAATATATAAACGTTTGCTGGCGGTTCCTCTATGGTCTTTAAAAAAGCATTCTGTGCTTGAAATGTAATTTTATTCCCATTTTCAATAATTATAACCTTTTTATCGCCTTCAAAAGGTTTCTTATTACATTCCTCTATAATATTTCTTATAGTATTTACTCCTATAGATGATTTTCCCTTATCTAGTGACCAAGTAATTATATCTATATGATCTCTAATCTCATTAATCCCTAATAATTTACACGCGATAAGTTTTGTCAGTATGCTTTTGCCAATACCTTTTTCTCCTACAAATATATGAGCATGACTAAATTTATTGTTATTAATTGCTTCAATTAAATTGGATCTTATCATATCATGACCTATCACACTCATACTCTCCTTTCGATATAATAATTAATGTACAATAAGCTCACCCTATTGTACATTAATTAGCTTCAATTATATTATACTCTTAAGAACTTATCTACATCAACAACAAATATAGTTGCCCCACCTATATTTACTTCTATAGGATATGGCACATATACACCTGTAGAACCAGCTACTGGAGAAGGCGATGATATAAGCTGTTTTCTAACTTTACATATTTCATCAACATATCCTAGCACTTCATCAACTTTACTTGCTTCAACACCAATCATTAATGTAGTATTACCAGCTTTTAAAAATCCACCTGTAGTTGCAAGTTTTGTAACTCTTAATCCATTTTCAGTTAGTGTATCAACCAAGTCCATAGCATCATCATCTTGTACTATTGCAATTATTAATTTCATATATTACCCCTCCTAAATTTATATTTTCATATAGGATTCAACTCTATTTATTATATTCTTATGAATATTTTCAATAGAGTCATCTCCATTTATTAATTCTATTCTATCATAAATACTACTAATTTTTGAATATCCTTCAAAAACTTTTTTATGAAAATCCATACCTCCATTTTCCAGTCTATCTAATTCCTTTTGATTCTTCTTTCTATTAAGTCCCTTTTCATATGGAATTGTTATCATAAATACTAAATCCGCTTCAATTCCTCCTAGAGCAGCATCATTAATGTTCTTTATTACATCCATCCCCAGCCCTCTAGCTATCCCTTGGTAAACTATTGATGAATATACGAACCTATCACATAAAACAACTTTCCCATTATCAATAGCAGGTTTTATAACTTCTCTTGCAAGCTGTGCCCTTGATGCCGCATATAGTAATGCCTCGCACATATCATCCATCTCATGATTCTCATTGTCTAATATAACAGCTCTTATCTTCTCGCTAATCTTGGTTCCTCCTGGTTCTCTAGTTCTTATAACTTCAATACCTTTGTCTGAAAAATATTTTTGAAGTAATTCTATTTGTGTAGACTTTCCACTCCCATCAGGTCCTTCTAACGCAATTAATAAACCTCTGTTCATTACTTTACCTCCACTTAATCCACTTTAACACTCATTTTTATATTCTTTTTTTTATTCTTTTTTTTATTAAAATTAATATTAGTTTTTA
>DAMAVY010000011.1:0-18859 GCA_032077725.1 Clostridium sp.
CTTAAGGGCACCTCAGAGGAAGTTATTAATGCTATCTCCAGAAACCTATCAAAACGTGCAGCTGCTACACTTCGCGAGGACATGGAGTTCCTAGGACCTGTAAGGCTCGTAGATGTTGAAAAAGCACAGCAGAAAATTGTTGGCTTAATTAGAAGATTAGATGAGGCTGGAGAAATAACAATAATAAGAGGTGGCGAGAATGCAGTCATCCTATAGGGTAATTAAAGGTACCAATGTATGGGAAGCAGGAAATATAGATATAGATGCAAATTTCCCAGTTGATTATATAAAAGCCCTTGAAGCAAAAGAAAAAGAAGCACAAGCAGAAACAGAAGTAGAAGATGATGCCTCAAAAGAAGTTAGAACAAAATATGAGGAGATTAGAAGGAAATCTGAAGAAATCATAAAGTCAGCCCAAAAGAAAGCGGCGGACATACTTATAAAGGCTAAGGATGAAGGCGAAAAAATTGCTTATGAAGCAAAGGAACGTGGCTTTAAAAGTGGGTATGAAGAAGGTCATGAAATTGGGCTTAAAGAAGGTTATGAAAAAGGTTATTCAGAAGGCGTAGAAAAAGGAAACGAAGTAATTCAAAATGCTAACTTTATCTTGTATCAAGCTAAAGAAGAGTACGATACTTATATTAAGGATAAGGAAATGGATATCAGGTCTATTATTGTTAGTGTAGTAGAAAATGCATTAAAGAAGGAAGTTGAAAACAATAATGCTCTTAACGAACTGTTATTTAGCATATTGGCTGAAGAAAAGAATGCTAAGATGTTTATTATAAGAGTTGCACCAACCTATGTAGAGGAATTAGAAAAAAAAGTTGAAGACTTTAAACAAAACCTAGGTATTAGAAGTGAAGTTGTAATTTTGCAAGATAATTTCTTGGAAAATGGGAGCTTAATTGTTGAAAGAGACAATGGGAAAATTTCCTTTACCATTGAAAACAGCATGGAAAAACTAAAAGAAATTCTTATGGAAGTGTAATGGAAAATTATGATTAATTTAGATATTATGGAAATGAAGAAGAACATAGAAAAAGCAAACTTTAACCATATGGAAGGCGTTGTAAAAAACATTATAGGACTTACCATAGAGGTTAGAGGGGTTAAGGGTTTTGTAGGGGAAATTTTTCATATATACAATGAAGAAAATAACTGTATAGTCTGTGAAGTGGTAGGTTTTAAGGATGAAAATTTAATGCTTATGCCTCTTGGAAATTTAAATGGAATTTCTCCTGGATGCAGAGCAGTTAGAACCGGAAAACTTCTAAGTGCAAAATGTTCGGATGAACTTTTAGGAAAGGTCTTAGATGGAATAGGAAATCCCTTGGATGGCTCGGAAATTTCCATATATAAAAATTACCCACTGGAAGCTATGCCTCCAGACCCACTAAGAAGAAGAAGAATTAAAGAGATAATTCCTACAGGGGTAAGAGCTATTGATGGATTTCTTACCTGTGGAGAAGGACAAAGAATTGGTATCTTTGCAGGTTCAGGTGTAGGAAAAAGTACTACTCTTGGAATGATTGCAAGGGAAGCAAAAGCTGATATCAATGTAATAGTACTAGTTGGAGAAAGAGGAAGAGAGGTTTTGGACTTTATAGAAAAAGATCTTGGACCTGAGGGACTTAAAAAATCTGTTGTGGTTTGTGCTACTTCAGATCAACCAGCACTAGTTAGACTTAAGGGAGCATTTACAGGCACCGCTATTGCAGAATACTTTAGAGATAAAGGGCTTAAAGTCATTTTAATGATGGATTCAGTAACTCGTTTTGCAATGGCTCAAAGAGAAATTGGACTAGCTATTGGTGAGCCACCAGCTACAAAGGGATATACACCTTCGGTTTTTTCAATGCTACCAAAACTGTTAGAGCGTAGTGGAATGTCTGATAAAGGATCAATTACAGCTTTTTATACTGTTTTGGTTGATTGTGATGATTTCAATGAACCTATTGCGGATGCAGTAAGAGGTATTCTAGATGGACATATTGTATTAAGTCGTGATTTGGCAACAAAAAATCATTATCCATCTATTGACGTACTTAAAAGTATATCTAGACTTATGTCAGAAATTGCTGAGGATGACCATAAAAAAGCCGCCTCACTGGCCAGAAATTTAATGGCTGCCTATAATGATGCTGAAGATTTAATAAATCTTGGAGCTTATGTTAAGGGAAGTAATAAGAAAATTGATATGGCAATTGAATACATAGATAAAATAAATGGATTCTTAACTCAAGGTATTAAGGAAATTAGTGACTTTGATGAAAGCAAAAGTGTGCTTACTAATATGTTTAAATAAAGGTGGTGAATATTTTGGGAGATGCATATAAGTTTAAACTACAAAGATTATTGGATATTAGAGAAAAGGAAGAAGAAAGTAAAAAAATTGTTTTCATGGAAGCTGTAACTAAAAGGAACAAGGTAGAGGCTCAGCTGAGTGGACTAGAGGATAATTACAAAAAATATTCAGAAATTAGAAATAATATGAATACCATCGAAAGAAAGATTCAACATCAATATTTGAATTTGCTAAATAGTACTATTAGCACTACGAAGGAAGAACTTAAAGACCATGAGGAAGATGTGGAAGCTACAAGAAAAGAACTTATAAATGCCCAGGTTAATAAGAAAATAGTAGGAATCTTAAAGGAAAAAGGAAAAGCGGCCTTTGTTAAAGAAGAAAATAGAGTAGAACAGTTACAAAATGATGAGTTTGCACTATACGGATTTATACGTGCAGTCGGGAGGTGATTAATGTGGTAGAAATGGTACAAGGTAATTATGGTTCTACTAGTAGCTCAGATAATTTGACCAAAACGGTAAGTAGTAACAGTACTAAAAGTAGTGGTAAAACTAGTAGGGATAATCCATCAAGGAAAGTTTTTAATGATGAAGTTGAGAACGCAAGGAATCAATTTAAAAAGACTGGACTTAAAGACACGGATAAACATTCACCTGTGAAATTACAGGATATACATAGTAATAAAGGTTCTGATGTAAATGAGTCTAACATTGAATCAGAGGATGGAGAAGTTAGCACAACTGAAGAAGCTAGGACAACAAAAGAAACTACAGCTAAAGATTATTTAGAATATTTATTTAGCAATCTAATGAATCTTAATATAAAAGATTTAAAGGAAACAAGTCTAAATAGTTCAAATTTGTCACAAGAAGGAATAAGTGATTCAAAGGCGGATATATCACTTTTAGTAAAACTTATGGGTAGTGAAGAAAAAGCAAAAAATTTACTGGCAGCTTTAGATGAAATCTCTTTGGACAGTTCAAAATCAGAAACATTTACTCAGCTAATTATGGCAATTGGAGAACAAAAGGATAGTTCAAAGGAAAGCATGAATTTAATTAAAGAATTTTTCACATCTGAGAATAAAATTTCTAGTAATAGCTTAATAAATGAGTTGCAAGGTATAGTTGGCAGTTCAAATAGTGAGGGAGAAAATGCTGATATAAGCCTAAACCCACAGGTTCTTATTAAAGATATTATTTCCCAGGTGAAGGGTACTAGCACAAGTGCAGATGAAAATCTGGAGAGTGTGAATAATAATGTTAAAGATGTTATTTCCCAGGAGAATGTAACTAGTTCAAAGTCAGGCGAAAATCTTGATAGTAAGAGTAGTGAAAATAAATTTTCAAAGGAAACCCAGATACTAAATAAAGTTATAAATGGTAATGAAGGCGAATCAAAGGTTACAAGAGCCGCAGACTTCATGTCAGTATTTGATAATAAAATCCTAGATTCATCTAGTGTGTCAAATGAAAAGCCTATTGCCATGACGAAAAGTGATTTAAATAATGATGTTATTAAAGCAGTATCATATATGGAGAAGAATGGAGTTAAGAATTTAACTGTAAAGATATATCCAAAGGAGCTTGGAGAGGTTTCTATTTCAGTAAGTATGGAGCAGGGAACACTAAAGGCAATGATAAAGGCTACATCAAAAGAAGCTTCACAACTATTAAATTTAGCACTTAATGATATTAATGAAAAGTTAAATAACAGTAATATTAAAATTGAATCAGTAAATATAGGCATTTATGAAGATGATACTACTTATTTTACAGATGGACGTAGTGAAGAAAGAAGTAATGAAAATAATAGTGGTGGAAATAGTGAAAAGTTGGAGGAAAAGATTTCAATAGAAGATATAGCATCTGAAGTTAATAATGAAGCCTCCAATGGAATAGATTTATTAGTTTAGGAGATGAGAAGATGGCAATACCAACTTATAATGTAACTAGCGCAAACAATACTGCTGCAACAAGCAGTACTAATACAAAAAGTAGTACTACTACAAAAAGTAGTGATAAAGCAGCAAGTAGTACTACTGCAACAACTAGTACTTCTGCAACAGCAAAGGGAACACCTATTGTAAAAGCTGGAGAAACCCTTGATAATAATTCGTTTTTCAAAATACTGGCTGCAGAACTTTCAAATCAGGATCCAACACAGCCACAAGATACCACAGCTTACATTTCACAGATGGCTCAGTTTACATCTCTTGAGCAAATGACTGCATTAAACGGTACTATGACTCTTTCAGCAGCTCAAGGTCTTACAGGAAAATTTGTTGGACTTGATGTGGCAGATGATAAAGGAATACAGCAATGTGGTGAAGTAAGAGGTGTGTATAAGTTTAAAAATGAAGTTTATGTGTCTGTTGAAGATGTAAAAGGGGTAATTACAAATTACAAATATAGTCAAGTTTCCAATGTATTTGAATTAGATGATCTTAATATGGACAATCTCACTTTTTCTAATGCGTCTACTTTAATAGGAAAAACTGTAGATATATCGGTTCCAGTAGAAACAGATAAAGATAAAGATAAAGATAAAGAGTCTGACCCTTCTACACCAAAATTTAAAACTGTTACAGGAAAAATAACAGAGGTTTATAGAGATGCTGAGGGTATTAAATTAAAGGTTCAAGTTGAAGTGGACGGTAAAACTCAGATAAACGACTATCTGTTTAACTCAGTAATATCTGTTAAAGGATAAGAGGTTAACCAACTTTCATAAGAAAATTGAAGAATATTAAATAGCTGAATTTCGAAAGAGCTAAAAGTAGTTTTATAAAAATAAAATGTGAAGTGGGGGAATAGTATAAATGTTAAACTCAATGTATTCAGGAATATCAGGATTAGGTGCAAATCAAAAAAAATTAGACGTAATAGGAAATAATATTGCTAACTCAGGTACAACTTCTTTTAAATCATCATCAGTTAATTTTCAAGACAGTATGTATCAAAATTATAAGACAGCTTCAGGCCCAGGATTAAACAATGGAGGAGTTAACCCATCAAGAGTTGGTATGGGAGTAAGTATTCAAAGCATAGTTACTAATATGGGACAAGGAAGTTTACAACCTACAGGGAGACCATATGATGTAGCTGTTGATAAAGCAGGATACTTTATTGTAGCTAAAGGTCCACAAGATGGAAAAATTACAGTTGAAAAAGATCAAACTATGTCATCAACAAGTTTAGAAAGTTATTATACTAGGGATGGATCATTAAAAGTAGATAGCGATGGTAACCTATTAAGTTCTAATGGTTATAGAGTTATGGGATATGCAATAGGAGACGGTACAGGTGTTTCTCCAGTTGGAGGCGTTGCAAACTACGTTAATGGAGAATCTCCTAAATTAAACGCAAACCAAGGCGAATTAGTACCACTTATAGTACCAGAAACAGTTACTAAAGCTGTTATGGATAAAACTACTGGATTACCTGTTGTGCCAGCAGCTACTGAACAGGTTAGAATTCAAGGTTTTACCATAGAAAAGGATGGAATGATTAAAGCCTCTCTTGTAGATGGTAGTAATACAGTCCTTGGACAAGTTGCAATGACTTCTTTTACAAATAATGAAGGTTTAGAGCAAGTGGGAAACAATATGTACTCACCTTCTGCAAACTCAGGAGCACCTATGGTTAGAGTGGGTAAATTTCAGGATGTAGCTACTTTAAATGCAGGTGGAAGAGCTGACAATAGTAAGGCATATGGAGATGTTTTAAATGGTTATCTTGAAATGTCAAATGTAGATTTATCATCACAATTTACTGATATGATAGTGGCAACTCGTTCTTTTCAAGCTTGTGGAAAAATAATAACTACAGCTGATGAAATATTACAAGAATTGGTTAATTTAAAAAGATAATTAAAATGATATTAAGTAAACTGAGAACATTTTCACAGATGTTCTTAGTTTAGTTAAATCCGTTATATCATAATTATTGGAGGAAAAATGATAGTAGTAAATTCGTTAAATGGAAGCAAATTTGTTCTTAATTGTAATCATATCGAAAAAATTGAAGAGGTCCCAGAGACAGTAATTACTTTGTCAAATGGGAAAAAATACTTAGTCAAAGAAAGTTCTGAAGAAATAATCGAAAAGGTTTTAGAATTTAAAAGAAAATATTGGACAAATGTAAGGTTGGGGGATAGTTATGAAGAAGATTGACATTATGACTATTGTTGGATTAATTGCAGCTTGCGTACTAATAGTAATAGGAATGGCTACTGGAGGAAGTTTAAAGCAGTTTTGGGATATTCCTTCCATACAAATAACAGTTGGAGGGTCTATAGGAGCAGTTTTGATCTCATATCCAACAAGTGAGATTAAAAAAATGTTTAAAGTATATATACAATCTTTTAAAACTGAACCTACTTCTAAGGAAGAGAATATTGAATTATTTGTTAATTTGGCTAAAAAGGCTCGACGTGATGGATTATTATCTTTAGAAGATGATATAGAGGAAGTAGAAAATGAGTATATAAAAAAAGGTTTAAATATGATTGTTGATGGTATAGAACCTGAATCAATAAGAGAAATAATGACTTTAGAAATTCAAGAGATGGAAAAAAGACATGATGATGCGTCAGCTATGTTCTCAACTTGGGGAGCATATGCACCGGCTATGGGAATGATAGGAACACTTATTGGACTTATACAAATGCTTGCGGACTTATCTGATATGTCTGGCCTTGGATCAGGTATGGCAGTTGCACTTATAACCACATTTTATGGAAGTCTTCTTGCCAATGTATTTTTATTACCAGTTGCATCAAAATTGAATTATAAAACAGCTCAAGAAGTAAATACTATGGAAATGGCTATTGAGGGAGTATTATCAATTCAATCAGGAGTAAATCCAAGAATTATAGAAGAAAAAATGATCGTCTATTTATCTCCATCAGATAGAAAAGAATACTTGGCAAATGTTAATGTTGAAAAGTAGGTGGTAATAATGGCAAAAAAAGAGATAAAAACAGACGGCTGGATTAATACATACGCCGACATGGTTACATTATTGCTGACTTTCTTTGTGCTTTTATATTCCATGTCTTCATTAGAAAAAGAAAAAGCTGCTCAGGTAGCTAGTGCAATGCAGAGTGCATTTGGTGGCTCTAGTGGTAGTGACTCAATACTAGAGTACAACCTGGATACAGGAAATGCTCCAATTGTAGGGAAAGAAGAAGTTACATCAGAAGATACACTTAGCGATGAGAATTTGGCTCTTTTAAAAGATATTAAAACTTATATCAAAGAAAATAATCTTGAAGATGACGTTACAATATATGGAGATCAGCGGGGAATTAATATTCAACTTAAGGACTCAGTACTGTTTGATACTGGACAGTGGAGTTTGAAAAATGAAAGCAAAGCTGTTCTTGATGAAGTTACTGGAGTATTATCAAAAGTTGATAATGATATTATCATTGAAGGACATTCTGACAATGTACCGATAAATAATTCTTCTATGCCAAATAACTTTCACCTATCTTCAGCAAGAGCACTTAGTGTCCTAGATTATTTTTTAGATACAAATAAAGAATTAAATCCTCAAAAACTTTCGGCACAAGGATATGGAGAATATAGACCTATAGCTCCTAACGACACTGAGAAAAATAGAGCTAAGAATAGAAGAGTTAATATTATAATTTTAACTGATGCAAAGGAGAAGGGAAATGAGTAAGAAAAAAGATAATGGAAATGAGATAAAGAAAGAAAAGGGTGGAAGTTCTAAGCTAGTTTCTATCATTGTTACTGCAGTTATAGTATTCCTTCTTATGAGCGGAGCTGTATTTCTAGGATATACCTTTGCTTCAAAGGGAAAAGCTGGTTCTGGTGTTACTGCTAGTTCTGGTGGAGCTGTAGATTCTAGTAAAACTGTAGAAAACGAAGCTACATTAGAGCTGGAGGAGTTTTTAGTTAATCTAAGTGATGAAGGAAATCCTAGATATCTTAAGATTAGTATGTTTCTAGGTTCAGATTCAGCAAATGAAGACTTACAAACCGAACTTGCAGCAAAAATTCCACAAATAAGAGATTGTATTAATGGTGCTCTAAGAACCAAGAAATCTACAGACGTTACTCCTAAAGGAGAACCTATTTTAAAGGAAGAAATAATCCTTAAAGTTAATGAGCTTTTGTCTAAAGGAAAAATAGGACATGTATACTTTACTTCCATAATCGTTCAGTAGGCGAATTATGGGACAATTAGTTATAACTTTAATAAAGCTGGCAGTATTTTTTCCTCTAGTAATTGGATTAATTTTATGGATAGGAAAAGTAGCTGAAAAATATAATCGCGTTGGTAATAAATCAACTATGAAAGTAATTGAAAGAGTTCCAATTTCCAAAGATAATTCATTACTTGTGGTGAAAATAGAAGAAAAATTTTATCTATTAACTTCAGCACAAGGCAAAGTAGAGATTGTGAGAGAACTTAATAGTGAAAATTATATAAATCTAAAGCAAGATGAAGTAAAAAATCTTGGTGAAATATCAATGACTATTAAAAATAAACTTTTAAAGTGGCGTAAGTAAAAAGGGAAATATAAATGAAAAAAATTGATTTGAAACAAGTTAATATAAAAAAAATAATAAAACCTATAATACTAATACTATTCATTTACTGTGTTTTTTCAATTAGTAATAAAGTTGCTTATGCTGTTGATGATAAAATTCCAATTCCTGATATAAGTATATCTATTGGAAATCAAACTGAGAAAGCTCCTTCAGATTATGTGAATAATATAAAGATGCTATTAGCACTAACTGTACTTACGTTACTTCCATCAATTCTAATAATGACTACAGGGTTTGTAAGAATTGTTACTGTGCTTTCCTTTTTTAAAAGTGCCATAGGTGCTACATCCATACCTAAGCAAGTAATTATTGGACTATCATTATTTTTAACCTTTTTTGTTATGGCACCTACCTTCACAGAGATTAATGAGAAGGCAGTGCAACCATATTTAAAAGAAGAAATAACCATGGATGTGGCGGTACAAAACGGAATAAAACCTATGAGAGCTTTTATGTTAAAACAAACCAGGGCTAAAGATTTGAAGTTGTTTCTTGAAGCTGGTAATGTAGAGGATTCTGTAAGTATGACCAAAGATAAAGATGGAAAAGAGCAATATAACTATGATAAGGTACCAATATACGTTATTATGCCAGCCTTTGCTATAAGTGAGCTACGTACAGCCTTTGAAATTGGATTTTTAATATTTATACCATTTATATTAGTGGATATCGTAACTGCCAGTGTACTTATGTCCATGGGTATGTTTATGCTTCCACCAGCGATGATTTCTCTACCATTCAAGCTACTTTTATTTGTTTTGGTAGATGGATGGAACTTATTAAGCCAATCCTTAATTCTAGGATTTTAAAGAGGTGAAATATTATGACACAGACAATGGTAGTTGCAATACTACAAGATATGGTAAAGACTGCACTTATGGTTGCTGGTCCCATACTTATAGTAGCAACCGTAGTAGGGCTTATAGTAAGTATATTTCAAGCTACAACTCAAATACAAGAACAAACATTAACCTTTGTACCTAAAATAATTGCGGTGGCTGTTGTAGGAGTATTAATGGCCTCGTTTATGGGAAATGCAATGGTGGGATTTACTAAAAGAATTTTTGAAATCATTTCTAATATAGGTGCTTAGGTGGGATTACTTTGGAAGATATTGTAGTATTTTTAGCTTTTTAAATGGTGTTTTTGAGGATAACATCCTTATTATTTACAGTATCAGCATTTTTCCCTACAGGAACACCAAGAATAATGAGGATTGGCATAGGACTATTTATATCAATTATTATTACTCCTATTATTAATACAGATGCATTACCAGAAATCGTAAATACTGGTACTTTGATATTTCTTATGTGCAAAGAGATAGCTGTTGGATTATCTTTAGGATACATAGTAAATTTAATGTTTGGTATAGTGCAGATGGCAGGGCAAATGATGGATTTTTCCATGGGATTTTCAATGATGGCCCTATTTGATCCAGTGGCAGGTGAATCTATTTCTGTCATGGGAAGGCTTATGTACTGGATTTCTCTGGCTGTATTTATGCTAGTTGATGGGCACCTAATTTTAATTCAGTGTCTTATAGATAGCTTTAAATCTGCTCCAGTAGGAACTTTGGTATTTACAACGAACTTTTTAAATTACATAATGCAAGTGACATTTGAATTTTTTACTATAGGACTAAAGATTGCAATTCCAATAATACTTATAATACTTATAACTGAAATTGCACTAGGTCTTGTTTCAAGAATTATGCCACAACTTAATGCAATGGTGCTAGGAATGCCTATAAAGATTTTTGTAGGACTTGCAACCTTTGCTATTACTATACCAGTAATAATGAATATTATAGCTTCAAATTATGGAGCCATTAAAGATATATTTTCTGAAATATTCAAAATGCTGACTCTAATGCCGTTTCTTCCAGTACTTCTAGTTTCTTCTGCAAGTGATAGTGGAGATAAGACTGAAAAAGCTACCCCTAAAAAACTTCAGGATGCAAAGAAAAAAGGGCAAGTTGCAAAAAGTAAGGAATTATCTTTAGCATTGACTCTTTTTGCTGCTACAATAGTGATATCAGTGCTTGGTGGATTTATAATAAAAACTATGAAAAGTGTAATGAAATTATTTCTTGGTAGCTATATGAACTATCAAATAAATCAATCAAGTTTAACTTCTATTTTAATAAAGTGTTTAATTTTTATATTTATAATTATCATGCCAATAGCAGTAGCTGTAATGCTTATAGGAATTATAGGAAACATAGCACAAACGGGATTTGTAAATAGTTCGGAACCATTAAAACCTAAGTTTAGTAAGATAAATCCAATCAGTGGATTTAAAAGAATGTTTTCTTTTAAATCAGTAGTGGATTTGGTTAAAAATTTATGTATTGTATCCATAATAGGATATATGAGTTATAAATTTGTAATAGATAATTATTATACTCTTCTAAAATTTAGAGACTACAAGATTGAAAGTATACTTTTAGAGTTAAGCAAGTTAATAATATCTCTTTTAAAAAAGACAGGAGTTGCCTTACTCATAATTGGATGCATAGATTTTGTATATCAAAAATTTAAATTTGGTAAAGATTTAAGAATGACTAAACAAGAGATAAAAGAAGAATATAAACAACAAGAAGGAGACCCAGCAATAAAGGGAAAAAGAAAACAAAAACACCGTGAAATGTCCATGAGAAGAATGATGCAAGCGGTACCTGATGCTACAGTTGTAATCACTAACCCTACTCACATTGCAATCGCAATAAAGTATGAAGAAAACAGTGGTAAAGCACCAATTGTAGTAGCAAAGGGAAAGGATTATGTTGCTTTAAACATTAAGGAAAAAGCAATTGAGTGCAAAGTACCTATTATAGAAAATAAACCATTAGCTAGGCTTATATTCAAGGAAGTGGAGATTGATAGTGAAATCCCAGCAGATATGTATAAAGCAGTAGCGGAGATATTAGTATTAATACTAAAAATGAAAAAATAACTTAAAGGATGATATTTATGAGTACAAAAAAAGGATTTAAAATTAAAAATAACATAGATATACTAGTAGCTTTTGGAGTAATCCTTATAGTGCTTATGTTAGTTATACCATTACCACCAGCAATTCTTGATTTTTTCTATGCTGTAAATATTGGTTTATCAGTAGTAATACTAGTATTAACAATGTTTACAACCAATGTATTGCAGATATCATCGTTTCCTACATTACTCCTTGTAACAACACTTTTTAGACTAGGATTAAATGTATCCTCAACTAGACTTATTCTTACAGAAGGTAGTGCAGGAAAAATAATACAGGCTTTTGGAGAGTTTGTAATTGGTGGAAACTATTTTGTTGGAATAATAATTTACTTAATTATTGTACTTGTACAATTTATGGTTATTACTAATGGTTCAAGTAGAGTATCTGAAGTTTCTGCAAGATTTACATTAGATGCAATGCCAGGAAAACAGATGAGTATAGATGCAGATTTAAATGCAGGAATGATTACTGAACCAGAAGCAAGAAAAAAAAGAACTGATCTTCAGAGGGAAACTGATTTTTATGGAGCTATGGATGGAGCATCTAAGTTTGTAAAAGGAGACTCCATTGCAGGTATTATTATCACTGTAATTAATATTTTAGGTGGAATTATAATTGGAATACTGATGATGGATATGACTGCTGCTGAAGCAGCAGCTAAATTTACTAACCTTACTATAGGAAGTGGTCTTGTAAGTACATTACCATCTCTATTAATTTCAACAGCGTCTGGAATACTAGTTACTAGATCAGGAAGTGAAGATAACTTTGGTTCTCAAATTTCATCTCAGTTAACAGCATTTCCTATAGTTATAGCTATTGGTGCTTTAGTACTTATCATATTAGGAATAATTCCAGGAATGCCAACTCTAACCTTCTTTGCACTTGGGGTAGCATTAGGTGTAAGTGCTTACTTAATGTACAAGGACGAAAAAGATAAAGCTGCACATAAGATTGCAATAGAAGAAAAAGAAATTGTAGAGATTGAGAATAAAGAACCTGAGGATGTAATGAATTTAATTTCAGTAGAACCTTTAGAAATAGAGATAGGGTATGGATTAATTCCTATGGCTGATGAATCCACCGGTGGTGATTTACTTCAAAGAATTTCATCAGTAAGAAGGCAGTGTGCTATTGAGATGGGAATTCTTGTTCAACCCATAAGAATCAGAGATAATCTGCAAATCAAAAATAATGAATATGTAATAAAAATTAGAGGTACTGTGGTTGCAAAAGCTGATATTATGCCAAGTATGTTTCTATGCATGAACCCTTCTGGAGAAGAGATAAATATTCAAGGTATAAAAACCATGGAACCAACTTTTGGAATAGAAGCTTTATGGATAAACAAGGACCAGAGGGAAGATGCAGAAATTAAAGGCTTGACTGTTGTAGATCCAACTACAGTTTTAGTGACACATTTTACTGAAACCATTAGGTCTCATTGCCATGAACTTCTTGGTCGTCAAGAAACTAAGGTGATTTTAGATTCAGTAAAAGAAAAATATAACACTGTAGTGGAAGAACTTGTACCAGATTTAATGAATATAGGAGAAGTTCAAAAGGTACTGCAAGGTCTCTTAAAAGAAAAAGTATCCATAAAAGATATGGTTACAATACTTGAAAGTCTAGCTGATAATTCACGTAATACAAAAGACATAGAAATACTAACTGAATACGTTAGATTTGCTTTAAGCAGAAGTATATGTAGTAATTTAGTAGATGAAAATCATAGAATTACTGCAGTGACATTATCACCGGATATTGAAAGTATAGTGGTAAATAATATTCAAAAATCAATGCAAGGATCCTTCCCTGCATTAAATCCTGATATTACTACAGAAATATTTAATAGTATAAAGGCTATGCTTGAAGGTACATACTTTCCTACCAATATTCCAATAATTTTGGTTTCACCAAGAATTAGACCAGCATTTCGTAAGCTTATAGAGATGGTGTTCCCAAGCATTGTAGTATTGTCTTTGAATGAGGTACCTAATGATATAGAGATAAGAACTGAAGGAGTTGTATCTATCTGATGATAATAAAAAAATATGTGGCTTCAAATATGAAAGAGGCATTGAATAAGATAGGTAAAGAATTAGGCAAGGATGCTGTGATTATAAGTCAACGTGCAATACGAAAACCAGGGATTAAAGGTTTATTTTCTCCTAAAGTGGTAGAAATAACGGCAGCAGTTGAATCTAGACCTATGGAATACAAGAATCTTAAGGATGATAGTGAATTCATTAATTCAAGTAATAGTGTGATAACTAAAGAAGAACAGAGTTTAAAAAAAGAAGTTGAGGACATGAAGAACATTCTTAACGCATACTTAGCTCCAAGCAATTCATCAAAAACTGAAGTGATAACCAAAGGTGAAGAGATAAATGTAGCTGTAGTCAAAGAGAATAGCAAGAATAAAGAAAATAGTGATTATTTATCAGATTTTCTAGAAAAATTAAGGGAATTAGATATATCGAAAGGTATATCTAAAGAAATAATTGAAGAAGTTAAAGCAGATGGTGATAATATAAACTCGAAGGAAGAAATTGACAAAAGGATTAAGGGCGCTTTAGGACGAATAATTAAAACTGATGCTGGTGAACTTAAGGGTACCATAGCTCTTATTGGACCAACTGGGGTAGGTAAAACTACTACAATAGCAAAGATTGCTGGAGATTTAGCTCTTGTGAAGAAGAAGAAAGTGGGACTTATTACTATAGATACCTATAGAATAGGTGCTGTAGAACAATTAAAAACTTATGCGGATATTATGAATATAAGATTCAAGGTAGTGTTTTCACATAATGAGATGGAAGATGCAATTAATTCAATGAAGGATTGTGATGTAATCCTTTTAGATACAACAGGTAGGAGTAGTAAAAATACTATGCAGGTGTTGGAGCTTAAAGCCTTTATAGAAAGAGCAAAGGTAAATGATACATATTTAGTAATTAGTACTACGACTAAAAGCAGGGATATAGATATCATAGCTAGTGGATTTGAAAGTATTGAATATAATGGGTTAATACTTACGAAATTGGACGAAACATCCACCTATGGATCTATAGTTAATATATGCAAAACAACTAAGGCTCCTATTAAATACATTACCACAGGTCAAAATGTACCGGAGGATATAATGGTGCCAAAGAGTGAAGAATTAGTAAAGCTTGTGTTAGGGGAAAATAGCGTATGTTAGATCAGGCTTCAAAATTAAGAGAAATGGTAGGAGTAAAAAAGCAAAATTATACTAGTAACTTTAGCGATACCAAGATTTTCACTATAACTTCCGGAAAAGGTGGAGTGGGTAAAAGCAATATGGTTATTAATCTTGCTATTGCTCTAAGAAAATTAGGAAAAAAAGTATTAGTATTAGATGCAGATTTAGGTATGGGTAATGCAGATGTTTTAATAGGAAGCATTCCCAGGTATACTATTTTTGATGTAATATTTAATGATAAGAATATTGATGATGTGGTTATTAGTGGCCCTTTGGGAATTAAGAGTTTATGTGGAGGGACAGGACTTTCAAGGCTAGATGACTTAACTAGTGTCCAGAGGGCAATCTTAGTTGAAAAGTTAGGGGAAATTAGAGATTTTAATTATATATTAATAGATACAGGAGCGGGGATAAATAGAACCGTAATGTCCTTTATACAGTGCAGTCATGAAGTATTTATAGTAACTACTCCAGAACCTACAGCATTAACTGATGCATATAGTCTACTAAAGACAGTATGTACTTACAAAGTGAAAAATAGTGCCAATATTATAGTTAATAAGGTGTTAGATGAAAATGAAGGAAATTTAACCTTTGATAGACTTAATAATTCCGCTGAGAAATTTTTAGGAACTACTCTAGTACATTTAGGCAATGTTGCTGAAGACAAAAAATTAGTTCAAGCAGTAAGAATGCAAAAACCAGTGGTATTATCATTTCCTAAAAGTGAATCGTGCAAAGATATAGAAGACATTGCAAGGAAACTAGAAGGAATAACCTGCAAAAATGGGACAAGTGTACAGGGCATATTCAAAAAAATTTTTGGTATCTTTTCATAGGAGGAAATTATGGAGAAAAATATTATAATGGAAATCAACTGCAAAATGGAAATATGTACAAGTGAAAATAAGATGGGGAGAACAATTATTCAAGATGTAGATAATGACAATACATTTATACATATAGCTATCCCAATAGTAGATGGTCTTAATTATCCCCTTACAATTGGAGATGTTATTCAATGTACCTATAATTGCAGTGATGGAAAAATTTATGGGTTTTCAGCTAAAGTTGTGGGAAGAAAATTTGATGTAATTCCGTTAATTATACTTGAAAGACAGAGTGTATTTAGCAATGTACAAAGAAGGGACAATGTAAGATTTCCATTTGTAAAGAGTATGAAATATGTAGTTATAGATAAATGCAATGAAATTATGCTTAAGAATTTTGAAAATTATAAATACAAAAAAGGTCATGTTATGGATATAAGCGGTGGGGGAATGAGAATTAAGATAAATCAAAAACTTGATTTAGGACAACTCATAATGATTAAATCCCTTATTGACAATGAACCATTTTCACTTTTTGGTAAGCTTGTAAGGGTTGAAGGAAGAGATGAAGAGAGTTTCATTTATGGAATGAAATACAATAATATAGATTCCAGACTTAGAGAAGATATTATTAAATATATATTTAAAAATATGAGAAAATTAATTGAAAGAGATTAAAACAGATTAAAAGAGATTAAAACAGATTAAAAGAGATTAAAACAGATTAAAACAAATTAAAAGAGATTAAAAGAGATTAAAAGAAATTAAAAGAAATTAAAAAAAATTAAGAGAGAATAAAAGAGAGTTAAGGAATTTAGGAGGGAAATAATGTGTCAGTAGCTTGTGAGATAGATGTTAGAGAAGAGTTAATTAAAAAAAATATACCTCTTGTAAAATATATTGCATCAAAGATTATCATTGGGAAGAGTAAGTACATGGAATATGAAGACTTAATAAGTTATGGAATGATTGGACTTATTGATGCCGTAAATAAGTTTGATGACACTAAAGGAATGAAGTTTTCCACTTATGCTGCCATAAGAATAAATGGAAATATTATAGATGAAATAAGAAAGGTTAGTCCAATATCTAAAAGAGCTATTGATAAACTGAATAGATATAACAGAGTAGTTGAGAGTCTCCAAAATGAACTATGTAGGGAGCCAAATGATATTGAAATTGCAAAAAAAATGGAAATAACTTCAAAAGAATTAGCTGAAATACAAGGATATGTAAATTACATATCAATGGTGTCCTTAGAAACAATGTTGTTTGGTGATGATGAGGATATGTCCCTTCTTAATTCAATAGAAGATACCAAAAGTCCTTCGCCTCAAAAAAATCTAGAAGAAAAAGAGATGCTAGAATATTTAAGAATGGCTTTAGAAAATTTAAAGGAAAGAGATAAACTAATATTGAATCTGTATTACTTTGAAAAGCTAACTTTAAAGCAGATCGGACAAGTTTTAGAGGTATCAGAGTCAAGGGTTTGCCAGCTTCACAGCAGAGCTATTCTAAATTTAAAAAAAGAAATCGAAAGGCTTCAATATGATATTAGATCATAGGAGATAGGTGAAATTATGTATTTTTTATTAGTAATTATTGGAGCAACTTTAATTGTATTAAATATAAAAGCTATTAAAAAAGAAGAAGGTAGCTTTAATAGAGCGATGACAGAAGCTGAGTCAGAAGTTAGCGAAGTGGATATGAAGATTATTAAAATGAGAAGTGAATTTAGTAAAACAATTACAGAATTGCAAAGGGAAATAAGTAATTTAAAAGATGATTATCATGGGGAAGAAAACGTTATTTTGAAAGAAAATTACGAAGAGAACGTTAATTTGATAGAAAATTACAGTGATATAGATGGAAAACACAATTTTATAGAAGATAATAGTGAAAAAGATAAGGAAAATTTAAATATCTATGATAAACCTATTAACATTGTGCCAGAAGCAAAGTATAATAATGTTAAAGTGAAATTATCAGAAAAAAAAGATATTGTACATAATAAGGAAAATTTTCATAAGAATTTAGAAGAAAGTAATAATGAATATATTAATAGTTTAATAGATACAATAAATTCCTTTGAAGACGAAATATGTATTGAAAATAAAAAAAACATTGATTTAAATGAAAGTAAAATAGAAAATAATGAAATTGACAAATCTGTAGATAAAGCTATAGTAGGCAAAGTTAAAGTAATTAAAACCAAAGAAAATAAAGTGAAAATAGATGAAGTTAAAGTTAGCGAAAATAAAGACAATAATTCAGAAACGAATATAAAATCTAATAGTTTAAAGGTAGAAGATGTGAAAAAGCTTTTATTACAGGGATTAAGTGATGAACAAATAGCACAGAGCCTGAACATAGGAAAGGGTGAGGTATTATTAATAAAAGAATTATACTTAAAGTAAAAAGATGCATTAACATTTTAAGTGATAGGAAAATATTATTTGGCATTGGTATTGGAATAATTCTTGGAATAATTTTTACTGTCCCAGCAAAAATAGATTATAAGCTTAGTGATGGAGAAATTGAGATAAGAGCAATAAAACTGGGAATGAGTTATCCAGATGATATTAAAATAGATATAAAGGGTGGTGGAGAAAATGATTAGATCGCTATATACTTTGGCTTCTGGAATTATTACAAGTGAAAAAAGACAAAGTGCTATTATGAACAACATAGCGAATATAAAGACTACAGGATATAAGTCAGAAATATTATCTCTTAAGAGTTTTGATCAAGTATACATATCTAATAAAGATAAACATGACAATAATTTAAGCACTATTGGAACAATGAACAATGGTGTACAAATTAGTAAGCGTACTACTAATTTTTCTCAGGGCAATGTAACTAATACTGGTTTGAAAACTGATTTCGCAATTCAAGGAGACGGA
>DAMAVY010000012.1:0-3142 GCA_032077725.1 Clostridium sp.
TTTTCTGACTCCTTCACCCTAACTGATAGTTTTCCTCCTTCAACATTTATTGAATTTGTTCTAAATGGTTTCTTGCCTGTTTTTTCATTGTTCTCTCGCATCTTAGCAATTGATTTCTTAGCCGTTCTACCTGACAAATCACCAATAATGCCAAGGATTCCAAATCTAATCCAAAAAACAACTACAAGTACTATGAATACTGCCGCTAATGCAAAAGAAACTATTGAAACTGTGGATAATATTTCTGCCATAATTACTTTCTCTCCTCCGCATTAGTATAAGTTCTTTCGATGGCCTTCTTGTATTCTTCATAGTTATCGAGAATCTCGTTTTGCAGTTTTTTTGACTGCTCCTTTTGTACTGAAAGGGACGAAGCATTTTTATACACCTTGTCCATTAGTGACACTATCCTATCTTGCTCAACATTTACTGATTGCAAATTTGTTCTTTGGTCATACAGCAACATAAATGTTCCATTATATAATGTAATCTGGTCGTAAGCTCCTGCATCCTTTACAGAATCAAGTGATTCTTCAATGACCTCAAAGAGTTTTAGATAATTTTCTTTTGAAGCTTCTTCCACATTGGCAGAACTTAATATGTACTTCTTATAGAATGAGCAAATTTGATAGTAACAATTTAATAATGTCTTGTTTTCAAAACTTGCAGGCATCTGTTCATTTTCATAGTCTGCTTCAAAGAACGGATATGCTTTTTGCACTCTGTTTGAAAAACTATAGGTACCATCATCGTTTGTGTAATAATTGAAATACATCATGCCGATTCTATAATTTAGTTCTGCTACTTCAAGACTTGCTACATCAAAACCATCTTTGTTTGCATTATAAAGAGCTAAAAATTCATCATTTTCCTGCTTATTAAACTTACCTTCATTTTCGTAAGCATCCAGCATACACATATAAGCTCGTATTTCATAGGGATAAATCTCTATTGCCTTTTTATAACTTGCAATTTTCTCTGAAAGAGAAGTGGATGCAACTACCGATACTAATGTATCGTAGTTAGTGTTGTTCACTTTCGTCGCTAATGCTTTACAAGTAAATCCAGAAGTCAACATCACTACTGCTAATGCTGCTGATGCAATGAATAATCTTAACTTTCTTTTTTGCTTTTTCTTAAAGTCTTTTGTTATAAGATCGGGATGTTCTAAGTCATATATCAATTCAGAACAGCTTTGGTATCTATCTTCAGGATCAATGGCAGTACACTTATCTATAATCGCTTCGATTCCATCTGATAATTCTGGATTCCACTGACGAATGGAAGCATACATATAATCAGCTGGTCTTGGGTCAATGCCCGTAAGCAAGTGATGTAATGTCATACCCAAAGTAAAAATATCAGATCTTCCATCAGTCTGTCGTGAACCATAATGCTCCGGTGATGCGTATCCTTTCGTGCCAAGAACTGCTGTATCTATAAGGTTTTGTTCTTTGTATTCACGAGCAATACCAAAGTCAATAACCTTTAGATTTCCTTCCGGCTTTATCATGATATTTGCAGGCTTCATATCCCGATAAATAATCGGAGGCTTTTGGGAATGCAAATATCCCAGCGCATCACACAATTGTTTTGCCCATTCAACAACTAAATCTTCTGGCTGAGCTCCATATTCCAAAAGAATTTTATCAAGAGATTCGCCTTCTATATAATCCATAACAACATAAATTGTTGTTCCATCATCAATAATATCAACAATTCGAGGTAGGGCCGGATGATCGAGTCGTTTCATCAGATTAGCTTCGGCAAGCAAGCTGTTAACAACTACCTCATCATTTTTTCCATTGCCTTTTTTTCTAATCTCTTTCACTGCCCACTGCTTATTAAGTCGCTTATCCATTGCGAGATAAACAACGGACATACCACCTTTACCTATTTGTTTAAGTATTTCATATTTCCCGTCAACAACAAAACCTTTCTCCGTCATTCTTACTCACCTCATTCCGTTTTAATCAGAACGACAGATATATTATCTCGTTCTTTCCTTAACTTAACTAAATCTATTAAGTGTTTTGCATTTCCGTGCATTGCCTGCTTGTTTATAAGATTTACAGGCTTCAGCGATTCAAAGATTTCTTTTTCTGTTATTTCGTGTCTGAATCCATCAGAACAGAGCATATACGAACCTTTTTCTGTTGTTCCATGTATGATTTGAGGAGTAACAACTCTAGATGCACCTACGCACTGTAATAACATATTTCTTCTCTTATCTGTTTTAGCTTGCTGAGGAGTCATTGTTCCTCGGCTTACCTCACGTGCTACTACTGTCTGATCCTCTGTAAGTTGCTTTAAAGCAGTTCCTATATGATACACTCTGGTATCTCCAACATGACCAATGACATATTGGTTATCCATAAATAAAATTCCAGAAAATGTAGTTCCCAAATTCACTCCAACAGACTTTCCGTATGCTAATATCTTCGCGTTTAAGTCTTTAAGGATCAATTCCCATTTTCCACCAATAACTTTCATATCAAGATAAAGTAGTTCATTAGGCAATTCATTGTCAAACCATTCTGAAAATGAACGAATAACCGTTGCACTTGCTAATTCTCCTTTTGCCAAACCGCCCATACCATCACAGACAATCGCCAGCAAAACTTCGCCACTGGATGTAGATGCATGCTTTATTAGCACACTATCTTGATTTGTATCTTTACTGATTCCTATATCGGTATCTGCTGTGGCTACAAATTGCATTTTTTCACTCCCCTATGTCATTTATTTGTTCAAGGTAATATTCTATATATGAAAAACAAACTCTTCATTTGCTAATCGAAGAATATTTCCTTCAAATATTTCTGTTTCAACTTTTACTGCTACTATCTCATCATTTATATATGAATGATTTGTTGAATTTTGGTCGCATAGAAAATAGCGATTACCTCTTGTGATAATATCTGCATGGCTTCTGCTTACTGCATTATTGTTCGTTATAAAATAATCAACGCAACTTTGCCCTTTTCCTAATCTAAAAACAAGCTTGTTTATGATGATTGTTTCACTGGTAGAAACTCTTAATAAAGATGGAAAATGAATTTCTTCATGAGATGCAATATTACAAGATACAGTATTTTCTTCTAGCAGCGAGGTTCCTTCATCATTTAATAGACCTGTTGCT
>DAMAVY010000012.1:3152-7007 GCA_032077725.1 Clostridium sp.
GTTGCTTCATTTTCGTACTCGTCAAGTAGACCTGTTTCTTCATCTTCATCTAAAAGGCCCGTAACTTCGTCGTCATCCTTACTTTTTTGGTCGTAGTGTTCATAGTAATCCTTTGGCTTATCTGTGATAAAACCACTTTGACCAATATTTTGTCTTTTAATTTGTCTTGCAACATCTTTATCTTCTCTTGAAATATATCTCTCAATTGTAGGAACATCAAATCTACTCAGGGACTTAATGAAATTTACATATTTTGCAACGAAATCAAAGTCTTGATTTTCCATTGAATTCACAGAGTATGCGATGGTATTCATGAAATCTATAACATTCAAGTAAATATGATTGGACACAACTGGAATATAAAGAAATTGCATTTCTTTAGTATTCTCATTGATATACACATATCTCAAATCAAGGATTAAATTATTCAAAAACAAGTTGTTATTTTGAATCTTTTTTGTAGCATCTATAATTTGTGCCATTATGTAAAAGAACTCATATTTTGATAATGGCTTTTTTAAATGGTCATTCATTGAAATCCCAGCAGGTCCGGAATACTCAATAAGATTTCTTCTTATCTGTTTAGGTTTAAGAAAACCTCTGATATTTTTCTTATCTAAAATATCTATTTCTCGGTCACTAATGACCTCATCTGATGAAATTTTCGCTTTTACTGTAAGCTGACTATTTTTAACCTTTGCTTTGAATTTCACCATAATTAACCCTCCACGATTTTCGCTAATAAAATAATAAAAAACTATTTTTTTGTAATTTAAAATGTTATCAGTAGAGCTCATTAGCTCTTCATTGTCTCCACAAGCATAACTAATATTTGTATCTATTTTCTTATAGAGTTAAATACTTTTTTCATTATTTCCTTTTTACATCTTCCATATATGTATTATTATATCAATACTACCAAAATATATCAATAAAAATTCACAATTAATGGTAGCCATAAAACTTATAACTTATCTTGGTATTCATAAAGTACTTAATGGCAAAAAGAAAAAGCACCTCTAGTAAGAGATGCTCTAAAATAAACTGTGTAACTATGGTAGAATATAATACAACTTGGAATTTTAAAATATACCATCTGTAATCGAGATTACATTTTAATTTTTCACTTTGTATTTACTATTTTCTATAATCCCTTCTGACGAATGGCTCTTCAATACTTTCAGAAACGAGTAATTTGTATTTCTGTGGATGGCGGTATGCGTTGCCGTGTACTTCATGACTTCTATACTCTCTGATTTCATCCATAGAAAAATCTGCAATGTAAATCCCTTCTGATTCACCAGCTTCAATAATAAGGGTATCTCTTGAACTAAAGTCAGAAGGTTTGTACGCAATACCATCAAATGCAGAAGAATGACCATTGCAGTCAGGTTTGCCTTTTGGATAATTTACAGTTGCAATGCCAATCATATTTTCATATGCTCTTGCACGCAACTGTGAAATACGGTTTATCTCCATAGGGCAAGCATTTGGTACTAAAACAATCTCAGCGCCTTTTAGCATAAGAATTCTTGCACTTTCTGGAAACTCCCTGTCATAGCAAATCATTGCCCCAATTTTTACATTGCCCTGTGCAGTATCTAAATCAGCAACATAAAAATCATCCCCTGCTGTTAATAGACATTCATCGCCAAAATCACAGGTATGTACCTTTGCGTATGTAAGTACATTGTTACCAAAACGATCAAATAGGCAGAGGGTGTTCCTTGGTAATGGATCATATTTTTCAAGGAAGGTTATTCCGATAGCCATATTAAGATCTTTTGCAAGTTTACCAAATGAATTAACAAATGTACTGCTAGGAGATACAGCCCTCCCTTTCAATTCCGCAATATCTTCAGGAATGTCATAGCCAACACTCCACATTTCAGGAAACAAAGCAATGTCTGCACCCATTTCTTTCGATTTTCTGCAATATTCCAATCCTTTTTTTATGTTGCCGTCTAAAGTATGTTCAGGCATAAGCTGCAATAAAGCTACTTTCAAATTTTTCATAATAAAATCCCCCTTTACAAATTCTTATTTATCAAGTTTGTAAGTTATAAAAGTTATTCATTAAATTTAGTTATTATTTAATCATTTCTTAACCTTATAAGTGCCACTATAATCTTCAATAATTAATTCAGTTTTTGCTAATACATTATGTGAATCTTTTTCCTCTATTACTAAAGTAATCTTTATCGTATTAGAAAGAGTGTCTGGCTCAATATAACCTATTTCCGCTACTGGAATAAATAATACTGATTCTCCTGAATTAATTATTTCATTTTGTGGACCATCTGGTGAATCAAACATTTCTGTATCACTATCCATTGACCAATGATACTGTATGTCATTACTTTTATCTCCTTCTAACTGTGGCATTAATGTTATTCCTTTAACTGAAGACATATAAAGACCATAAGTATCTACATCAGTTGTAATTGAAACACTAAGAGGTTTAGCTTTTGAAACACTCCCTTGAGATTCACATGCTACCATTGAAAATATTAATAAAGAAATCAATATTAAACTTATCTTTTTTATTGTAATCACCCCTTAAATACATCTATTAACATCTTATCATTATATAAAGTTCCGAACAATTATCTACAATTATTCATTTGCAATATATTTATGTATACTTATTATAGCATAATTGCAACAAAATGTATTTATGTGTAAAAAGCACCTCTTTAAAGAGATGCTTAAATATGGTTTACTATATTTTATATCTATTCTAAATGGCAGCCATATAACTTATAACTTATAACTTATTCATATAGAACTTAATGACAAAGAGAAAAAGCTGACTCCTATGTAATATAGAAATCAGCTTTTATCTTCATAGCCTTTTTCAATATGTCCTTCACGTAGGTTCCACTTTAATAAACCTCTATAGCTTTTTTATTTAAAAACTCTCATTTCATTAAACTGCACAATTGGAATTTGTTTTAGTATTCTTTTATAATATTGGTACGCAAATTTCACAATAATGCTTATTTATCATCTGCATTGCATAGCGTTCAAGAATAAGTCTTTTATTATCAAATTCATAATTTCTTTTTGATAACTCCGAAAATATCTCCATCCATGCTTTTTGCATAGCATCTACTGTATGACTTATTTTAAATACGCAATATTTTCCACCGATAGTTTTTCCAAAATTAATATAATTATTATCAACCTTAAATTCATCCGAAACAACTAAACATGTATCATAACGACAATCTTTAGGTTCTGTGAACTCCGGGTTATCTTGGGCTATTCCTAATATAATTGAATTTTCATTAAATAAGTTTTTTTCTCTAGCCCAACTTTTTAATTGCTCCATTATTTGCACATTCTCTGAACCGTAAGGACCTGTTTTTCGTATATAAGCAATTTTATATGATGATATCATTTCAATATTAATATCCATAACTTACCTTCTTTTTTAATAGAGTACATCGATGCCTAAATTCATCATATAATGCTTTAAAATGTATTTCAACTTAATTTTTAAATGGCAGCCATATAACTTTCTTAATACTATCAATAGATAGAAAAATTCTTATCTAAAAGTTTATACTCACTTTTTTAATACTGGTACATAAATATCCATTACTGTGCCTATTGATGGATGGCACCTTTCATCATAATACTCAAAGTCAAATTTTGTTTCATCAAATATATATCCACTATCCTTAAACCACTCTTCAAATATATATTTCCAAGTTTGTTTAATCACATTTGCAAATTCATTATTTTCAGTTTCAGTACCTGTATTAACTGGTGGAGTTGTAAATACAGCATAAGTTGCCTTTGGAACCTCTACTGTAATCATATCATCCGTAACTTTGTTAAAATCATCCA
>DAMAVY010000012.1:7017-18724 GCA_032077725.1 Clostridium sp.
TTCCCCTTTATCATTGTTTGATGGAATACATAATCCCACTTCACCGTGTTTGGGTGGATTTAATATTTTGTACATTTTGCTTTCTAAATTTTCACCATCATAATTAATCCAAAAGGAAGCTACATCTTTTGTATAGTTACCATTAGTTATATTAGTTTTAATACCATAGCCTGCAACCTTAAATGCAGATTTTTCAATAATAATTGGATTCATATAATCCCCTCCAAATTCTAACACTGATTTCTTTCCTAAATACCTGTCCATACGCTTTAAATACTGTGTAGGACTAAATCCAAATTCTTTTTTAAAAGCTTTGGAAAAACCATTATGAGTTTCAAATCCATACTCTAAAGCTATATCTATTATTTTCTTACCATTAAACATATCCTTTGCTGCTAGTGTAAGCCTTCTCTTTTTTACATACTCCATTAAAGTCATACCCTTATTAATATTAAACACTCTTGAAAAATGAAATGTAGAATAACCACACTCATCAGCTATTATTTCTGGTGATAATTCATTTTTAATATTTTTCTCAATAAACTCAATACATAGTGCTATTGCATCATTATAATTCAAATTCTCACCGACCCTTTCCCCACGTGGTAATTATAGTATAACATCGCAAATATTATAAAACTGTTCCTAATTTGCTAAAATTAAACAAAATAAATGGCTGCCATATATCTTATAACTTATATTGGTATTCATATAGAAATTAATGGCAAAGAGAAAAAGCACCCATCCTACAAAGAATAGTGCTTTCATCTCTTAAATTCACATAATAAATTTTATTCAATAGCCCTAAAAAAATAAACATCTAATGATAGCTGGTGATTGCTTTATACATACTAAGTCTGATCTATTGGATTTCCTCTCATTATCCTGCTTCTTCTACCCCTTCCATTTTTTCCTCAACAAAAGAAAATTTGATTCCATCTCCAGATTGATAGAGAGCTTTCAATAATTTCCCGTCTTTTGTATAATCACCATCATCTCCCTGACCAATCAGCATATAAACAATCCCATTTTTTATATACATGTTTTCCAAAGTATCATATGGGTTAAATCCCTGTTCTGCTATAATTTCTTCATTCAATGGCAGGGCATGTAATTCATAACTTGAGCCGCCATCCTCCGTAAGATAAAAAGAATTACCACTACCATAATATCCTACATTATCATCCTTCCAGAATACACAGTTTGCATTAGAATACAGTTCAGTCGGCAAAGAAACGGTTTCCCAGTTTTCCAATTCTGGTGAACGGAATGTACAATAATAGTCACTTCCTCCAGTTCGATCCACTGCAAAAGTTACATAACAATAATTTTCTGTTTTTGAAATAAATGAATTTGCGCGATAACCTCCATCATAGATTACGCTCTGACTCCAGTTGTTTCCTTTATCAATGCTATAGATTAAAATTGTCTGGCTATTCTCATAACCGATAAATGCAGTAAAGTCTTCAGTTACCACATAACTACCATCTGGCAGATATTCATCATATGTATCATTGACTGTTTTACATACAGGTTCATATCCATCCGGAACTTCAGTAAATGTCTCACCTTTATCATAAGTCACATATAAAGTTTCATCCTTAACATAGTAAGACATCTCTTTTTCTTTATCATAAGCGAAATGAGTAGTCTGTGGCTGATTTCGTTCTTCTGCAAATTCAGGCGTCTGAATCTGGTACTGCACAGGAGACATGACTTCTTCTATTTTCCAAGTTGAACCATCTTCCTGCCATTTCAAAACCCATTGTCCATCATATTCGTTTTTTATATCCGTACTAATCAGTCCCATATTATGTATTACTTTCCCATTCCATCCATAGATTGTTGTCCTGTAATGCACTTCAACATACCCTGTTTCCAACATATCAATCGATGTAATCTCAGCATTTTTTAGCCGATATGAAAAAGGAACTTTCCACCCTTCATGACCTTCCACCCATTCCTGAAACCATTTCTCTGTTACCTTTTCAATGGTTGCCTGATCAGATTCATTTATTATAACCTCAGAACCCTTTATCTCTGGTTCTTCATATTGCGACCAGATTATTTGAAGCGCACTTAAACATAGTACAATGAATACCGCAATAATAATTCCAATTGTTCTCGCTTTTGAATTTAATACTAGTTTACTTTTATGTTTTTCTAAATAATCCAGGAATTCATCCTCATTAGTTAATTCCTTTCTGGCAACAAAAATCAAAGGTTTGTTAAGTACAAAAAGCAATAAATAATTTTTTGATTTATCTATTCGATATATTTCTTTATAATCAATAAGTTGTTCTTTCTCAAACAGATTGCAATTCATATTTATCTTATCTTCATAAAAAATGGTTTCTATAAATACATCATATTTATCTTCAGTGATGTCTTGATAACTAATTCTTTTTGTTTTTTTAGCAATTGAATAATATAAAAAACTGAGTAATGCTATAACAACACAACCAAAGACAAAGATAAATTTATTTTTTAAATTAATTAATAACAATGTTATTATTCCAATAAATCCCATACAAAACAATGCGATAATTTTATTTCTCTTAGGCATCAAATATTCATTTATTTCTTCATAAAATACATTATTTAGTAATACTTTATTTTTAAAAATGATTTCATCGCCGCTTTTTTCTTCATTCATACTTAGGCCTCCATATTCAGTTTGATAAGTTGATTATATCACTTCTCTGTGTCATTTTGACGAAAATAAATGGCAGCCATATAACTTATAACTTATATTGGTATTCATATAGAATTTAATGGCAAAGAAAAAAAGCACCCATCCGGAAAAGAATAGTGCTTTCACCTCTTAAATTCACATAATAAATTTTATCCAATAGCCCTAAAACAATATCTATCAACCAAATTACTATTTATTGTTAATTAGTTAATACTAATATGTTTACATTCGCCTATCGAAATATCTTAATGCAAACAATTCTATCCCATTGCGCAAACCGATGAATAATACGCCATAAATTAAAACGCGATTCAAAGTAAGGGTTATTTGAATATCATAAAATAGCAATACCGCTTCTCCCACAGCTAAAAATACTATCAAGATATAGTTTGAATAATTTGCTGCATTATTCGCTTTGATCTGGATCAATTGCCAACGTTCGTCCTTTTTATAATCAATTTCCTTTTTAGCTTTCCATAGATAGAGGAAAAGAGTAATGCCAGTACCAGCAATAAGGAAAAATAAAATAATAGTTTGTTCATTCATGGTTTTTACCCTCCTTGTGTTCAAAAACTTCATTGATTGAAACATTAAAAACTTCTGCAATTTTGAAAGCTAATTCTAATGAGGGAGTATATTTATACTTCTCAATGGATATAACCGCTTGGCGGGAAATACCTACCTTCTCAGCTAAATCAGCTTGCGTCCAATCACGCTCTGCTCTCAAAACCTTAATTCGATTCTGTATCAAGGTATTACCTCCTTAACAAAATGTAATGAGTAAGTTACATTTATATTGTAACCTACCCATTACATTTTGTCAATAAAGGAGTACTTAAATGGCAGCCACATAACTTATAACTTATATTGGTATTCATATAGAACTTAATGGCAAAGAGAAAAAGCACCCATCCGACAAAGAATAGTGCTTTAGACTCTTAAATTCACATAATAAATTTTTTCTGATAGCCCTAAAACAAAATAAGCACGCTGTGAAAGCGACTAACAACAAATCATAGATTTGTGTTATGGTTATACTTCCAGGTTATGGCTTTCTTGCCAAATATAAAACTATTGTGTCATAAAGCGTTATAATATTACCAAAACTCAAAATAGCATCTCTGATGCCTGAATAAAATTTTGATTTATACGGCTCCTGCAGAGTTAAATGACAGGCATGTGTACTTATCCATGAGACATACTCATCAGCGTTAAGTTCTCTTGTTTTGTGATAATGACGGCACTTTATATCAGTAAAGCCATACTTTTCAGTATTGTTGTAATTTAAATTGCATGTATATTCTGTTTCTGGATGAAAATATTCAGCGTATATTTCCTGTATCTTTAAATATAAGGGTTCATTAGCACTTTTTTCATCTGTTTGAGTTAACATCATCGCAAATGTTCCATTACTTTTTAATATATCATAAACTTTTGGAAATCCGATTTCCTCTGGTATCCACTGGATTGTTGCGGCTGAATAAACCAAATCGAATTGATGCTGCCCAAAATCATATGTCTCAAAATCAGCATTCACAATTTGAAAATTATCATAGGAACTAAATTTATTCTTTGTATACTCTGCAAGATTTTCTCCAAGTTCAATCGCCAAATACGAACAGCCTGTCTTCAATATTGGTTCGGTAGCCTGACCTGTTCCTGGACCAATTTCAAGAGCTGTTTTGCCAGAATTGAGCTTTGAGTATTCTATAACATCAGCAAAAAGTTCATCACAATAACGTGTTCTCCATTTGTCAAATTCTTCAGGAACACTGTCAAAAACCTTTCTAAAATCCATAATAATCCCTCCCTTGATAATATAAATAATCAGCAATTCAAATTACTATTTACCGATCACACTTATACAATATTATAAATTCCTTTCTATATTCAATAAATTAATTACTGCTTTACAATATCCTACATTTCTGCAGTAATTACATTGCATTGATGCAACAAGCTAAAAGAAACTTGTGTAACAAAGATTATACTCATAATATGTATAACAATTCCCTTAAGTTTGTAATTTCTACATCTGGATAATATTTATCTGTCATGGGCTTCTGCATTCCACCAAAACCTTGCTTAATCCATATTGTATTCATACCAATGGATTTAGCTGGGAATATGTCATTATCTAAACGGTCCCCAACCATGACTGTTTCAGTAGCAGCATACCCTGATTGCTCAACAGCTATTTCAAATAGTTTGGTATCAGGTTTCATAATTTGATAATCCCAAGATGATATTATAACTGAAAAATACTTTAAAATACCCAAGGAACTTAGCCTATCTGAAAGCCCATCCATTTGATTTGCTATGATACCAAGTTTATATTTACATGATAATGACTGTAAAACTAAATCGGTGTTATCATATAGCTTTTCAAGTTCATGGCGATATGGGGCAGTTTTTGAAAAAACAAACTTTTTCACAACTGTCCTATATTGTGGCTGATATTCTATAGATGCCCTAACAATTTCCTCGTATATTTGCTTATCAGAAAGCCCAAGCATTCTGGCTTCTTCCATCTCAGCTTGCTCTATACATCTTTGCTCCCATACATCATCCTCATTAATCAATGTATAACCGATATCGAAAAATACACATTTTATATCCTTCATTTTTTCACTCCTAGTCAAATTAATAAGTATATGGCAGCCATATAACTTATACATATCTTCAACTATATGAGAAGATTTTCACTATCTGTATGTCTAATTCAATTATTATCTCTAAATCCAAGTATTACTCCCCCAAAAACGCCACCAAAAGCAATGCTTATTGAACTAAACAATTTATATGTTAGCCTTAATTCACCTTTAGTTAAATAAATATAAAGAACAGCTGAAATCCAAAGACCTAAAGACCAAATAGCCCATCTAAATAATAACTTGCTAATCCTCTTCCATTTTAACCTTTTAATATTTATAGATAATGCAATTATAGAATATATAATAAATAAAAATGCTACTACACAATAGAAGTATGCAAACTTTAGAGTAAAAGAATTATCTATATCTTTAAAAACTATTATCATTATGGCTATAGTGCATATAAGAAATACAGCAGCAATAACCCTTCCTATCATTATAAATTTGTTTTTCATATTAAACTTCCTTCTTATCTCATTCAAAATAGTATGCATAAAGCATGTTTATATTCTGATAATATTACCAATTAATATTATTATTAAATCCTGCAATTTGATTTTTCACAATATTCTCACCCTTCAATACATGTCTTTATAAGATAATTATGATTCGTAATTTCCTACATATTGTTCCTAGAATCTAACGGAAATTGGAAGTTATAAGTATTAATCAATAATTCTTATAACTCCAACCTATATAAATATTCATCAATGATCATGTCCGTACCCATTTTCTTGATTTTACGCTCACCGATGATGTTAAAGTTCAATTTTTTCATAACTGCATTGGAAGCTACATTTTTTTTATTAACTGGTGCTGTAATTATCTTTGCACCATGATATTTTGCATAATCAATCATACCTTGTGCCATTTCTGTTCCATAACCATTTCGCCAAAACTTCATATGCACACTATAGCCCAAATCATAGGTTGTCCCATCTTCACTTGCTACAAAACTGCATGCCCCGATACGTTCTCCTGTCACTAAAGATTCTGAAATCAAATAGCAACATTCTTCATCATCTTCTAAAGTTTCGTACACCTTAAGGTATTCATCATCAATATTTTCTATTGATGGGTCTGGCATGTATTTTCCCATTTCAGGGTCATTCCACATACTTATTACAAAGTCCGCATCTGCTTTTGTATAGTTTCTTAGATTTAAATGCTTCGTTTTAAATCCTTCTATTTTCATTTTATTATCTCCTCTCCAAATTCCTATTTCGATCACAATTTATTACAATTATTCATTAAAAGTCATAATTGTAATTATAATACTTATTATATCATCATTTCAATAAATTGTATGCTTATAAAAAAGCACCTCTATAAAGAGATGCTCTAAAATAAACTGTGTAACTACGGTATAATATAATACAAATTTGAAATTTTAATATCTTGTCACTCTATGCCTCAAAATTGTATTTAACAAATGCAGCCCCTTCAAATTCACATGATGTTAACATACCATTTTCCCTGTAAAAGGCTTTGGTTTTTTCTGTATTATCAGTCATCAGTACAACTTGCCTAATATGCTTATATTTATCTAATACTTATTGTAAAAGATAATTTCCTATACCTTGTCTTTGACACTTTTCTTTTACCAAGATATCCTGTATATAGATAATAGAAGCATCATCACCAACAACTCTAATTAATCCAATTAACTCTTCCCCATCAAAATCTCCAATATTGCATAAGGAATTTTTTACTGCCCTGAATAGATTATCTGGTTTATCTGAATATACTGTCCATCCAACATTTTTGTATAATTCTACCAATTGTTTTAATTCAAATGTCTCATTTTCTTTATATTTTATACTCATTTTTATTCTCCGAAAGGATCTACTTTTGAAACCTCTTACTTGTATTCATATAAATAACCCCACTAATTGTAACTAGAATAAATACTATATTCACACAAATTAATACAATTCTAAAATCACCAAATTCTAAGAGTTTAGAAATTGGAATTATAAATTGAATTAACCCTAAAACAAAAATAAACTTCCCCATAAATTTAGATAGCACTTTTTCATTTGTCTTACTCTTTTCTTCTTGTGAAGCAGTATTATATCCTGAAATCAAAAAGTTTGCTTTTCCTGTATTAATTATTAAAGCTAACACCCATAAGACCACAGGTGTAATAAATGCTATTACAATCTCCATATGCTTCCTCCTCATTGTAGTAAACGCCTGAATCTTTTCTAAATATTATTAGAAATTATTCTAAATCAAGCCTGTACGTATATTATTCATATACAATTGCTATACTTTAAATGTGTAGCTAAAATTTATATTTAAAAAATTTTCTAACAAAGTTAGCCATAGGATTTTTTTCATTTGCTTCTCCTATGTAGTCTAAATCTGAATCATAAAAATATAAATAAGCTATGCTTTTTTTATCTTCAGATACTCCAATCATTCCAAAGGATTTAGGAAACTCTGTATTTGAAGTATCATTTTTAGCTACAACTCTAAAATCATAGCTTTTTAAAGAAAACTCATATTCTGGAATGTAATATTTACTTTCATCAAAACTAGACTTGATTTTTTTATCTAAAAAAGTATATTGTTCATCTATTTTATCTTTTTCACTTTCAAATGTATTGTCATCATAGTTTACAATTAGTGCAACAGATTGTGATTCAAAAATTAATAGGGACTTATGTGTATATTTATATTTAACTTTCTCATATTTAGGCAAGTCATCTAGCTCTGGCATAATATCCTTCGCATTTGAATCGATAGTTGTACCAGTATTGAGATAATTTTCAATATCTGAACTTGAAGTAGTACAACCAGTAATACAAATAATACAAATAATTATCATAACTATTAAATATTTTTTTTTCATTTTTAATACCTCTCTAAAAATAAATTGTACTTAATTCTTAAAATGCAAATCGCTAACTATTTTACTTCTGTTCCACCCCACTCAACTACGGTAAATCCTTTTCTTTCAAAAGGTATAATTTCTTGCTCTTCTATTTCTATAAGTTTATCTAATGATTTAAAGAGCATCATTACCCTTAATACTGAGTCTGGCTTTGGAGTTATATTAAGCTCTGCTAGATCTTCATATTCTTCCCCTGCAAAAGTAATCAGGTTGTATTTATTCTCTTGCATAATTGGTAGCCAATACACTATAAATTCGTTATATTCTCTTGGAGTTAACCCCATATATTCAAGCTTTTCTTGTAGAAATTCTTCAGTATCTTCTCCTTTTACCACAAACCCTTTTGACATATCCCATTGATTTTTGGAAATCCCTTCCCAATATAAATAAGAATACTCTCTCTTATCTTCAATATTAGTTAATGTGCCATCCGGTTCTGCTATTACATTCCAACCATCTTTGTACTCTGGATAAGTGCAAGTAAGCTCTCCTTTATAATCTAGTTTAACACTAACTGATTGTTCTGAAGTTGGATACAAATAAATTACAGGTTTCTTAGCCTTACTCTCAAATGTGCAACCCGTGAAAACTATTAAAATAAGGGATAGAAATATAATAAGAAATTTTGTTTTACATGTTTTCATATTAACCTCCTGAATAAATTATTCATTTACATTCATAGCTGTATATACTTATTGTAGCATAATTACAATAAAATGTATTAATGTGCATTGATATAGATTGTGGAAATATAAAATATAAGGTAGAAGCTTTATTTTTGAAAATTTCAGATGAATTGCGAAACCAAAATACCGCATATTCGTTCATCTCTTGAAACTTCTATATTATTTAATCCTTCTATTAAATTTTTTTTAAACTTTAACTATTCTTTAGGGCATTCACCCACTCTAGCCGCAATAATAACTGTTAGATAATCCTGTATCATTTCTCTTGTAACATTCATTTGTATAAGATACAAATCTGCCAATGTTTTCTTAAATCGTAAAAGCATTTCTCTATCCTCTACTTCTATCGGCACAGGTGTATATTCAACCAGAAATACAGTTCTTGCAACATCATATAAAAAATCTCCATGACACACATTCATGAAATCTATAACTATTGTATGTCCATTCGATATCAAAATATTACCTGGATGGAAATCACCATGACAAAGTGTATTTCCATCCATCAGTTTATCTAGCATTTGCAATACTTCTTCTCGTTTCTTCGAATTAGCTGCTGGTGAATTTACTATATTACATTTTAAAAACTCCTTATAATTAGGTACATTACTAATCCTATTCTGAAGGATTGCCTTATGTAGCTTTGCCATATGTACTGCACATTCCTGTACCTCACCTGTTCTCATAACCCAATCCAACAAGGATTCACCATCTGCTATGTCATATATAATACCCATTCGCTCTTCTAAAAAAATAATTTCATATGCCTTTGGTTTTGAAAAATCCATATTTCTTATTGCCTTAGCATTATGAAACTCTCTTTCTACCGCTTCTTTTGGATAGCCTTGATAGAAAAGCTTAAGCACCTTGCCTTCTTTCCATACATATACAGTTGCCGTATTACCTACGCCAATTATTTTTCCATATTTCATTTATTTTTCTCCTAATCTTTCAAAACATTAACTTATCCATTAATCTTCATTCTCATTATATAAATAACCTTTACTTCTCCATTTCTTACAACTACGATCCAAATTTAATTGTTTTATCCACATTGCAACATATTTTCCAATACCGTACTACTGAATTTTCAAAATTCATCTATTAATGTCTTCTTCGTTTTATCTACAAATTACGACGAATTTATGATTTTTCCCCAAATGCATATAAAACAGACATTGTATGTGGTATGCCTTTTGCATCTTTCATTTCTCTAAGTTTTTCAAAGGCTTCTGCTTTAAAGCCTTCCAGCATACCTTTTGGTATCTTTTCCAGTGTGCTTATAGCACCATGAGTCCAAAGTTTATCCCACCATTCTTGTTCATCCTTGTATATAAAAATTTTTTCCTCACTTATAACTTGTATATTTTTAAATCCAGCTTGGTTCAAAATTTTATACAAACCTTCTTCAGTATAAAATTCAGGGTTATCCTTCGACTGATACTCATCTAATTCATCTTCATATACAGGTAAATATTTATCATATAATTCATTTAACCAACTAAATTTTCCATCTTCTTTTCTAAGAAATGTAGTGAATGAGAATCCACCACCATTTTTTAGAACTCTCATGAATTCATGAATGGCAACTTTATAATTTGGTAAAAAGAATATCCCGAATCCACAGAGTACATGGTGAAAAGTTTCATTTTCAAATTCTAATTTTTCAGCATCCATTACCATTGCTTGTACATTTTTTACACCTCTGCGTTTCATTTCTAAATGAATCTCATTAACCATTCCTTCTGCTATATCAATACCTGTAACCACTCCACTCTTTCCAACTTTCTCAGCCGCTGAAAAAAGTGAAGCTCCCTTTCCTGATGCAACATCTAAAACTGCCTCGCCTTCCTTAATCCCCGCAATTTCAACCAATCTTTCTCCAAAGTATGTAAAGTATCTTGGACCACTACCATCAAAAACTGCTGATACCTTATTAAATGTATTAGTTATTTCTTTTTTTATTTCTATACTTTTGTTTTCCATAAACTTCTCTCCTACTAAACAAGTAATTTATTATTTTTTAATGCTAAATCTATTTAAACTCTCACTATATACAAATTATACCATGTAATTTATGTTAATTAAATAATTTATACCAATGCTTTAGATACAGAGTTAAAGCCTTATAAAAATTAAGTGGCTACTTCCTTTTGAAGTAGCCACTTGAATTTCACGTTTTTTATTTATTTTAAAAGCTTACTAATTCTGGTTTGTAGTCGTCAGGCAATTCTTCTTCACTTAAAAATTCGAAAGTTTCATCATTAAGTATTGGTAAAAATGCTTCGTATGGAATACTAGAAAACTCACAGGCATAATTACTGGCTCCAAACCACATACCCTCTTTGCTACTCAAATTTAAATCTCTAGCAAATTTTGTATGGTTTGAGCAATCATGAACTACTAAATCCCAGTTTTCTTCATCGGCTATTTTCATGAATTTGAGAGTTAATTCCCTACTCCAAGTTGGAGATACATAACCCTGTCTGGAAATATACATATTTTCACCATAATAATTGTCTATGTTATTCTCGTTTAAATGTAATTCCGCACAATTGATAAAGTCGAGTTTTGTTTTCAATATTGCTTCCTTTTTCTTGAAAAATCCTTGGTATAACTCAGGAGTCATTGGCGTTTCAATACCTACATTTTTAATATATTTTTTCGCTATTCCAATATTTTCAATAACTTTGTCTGAACAATTAGAAGCACCTAGGTTGAAGCGTATCTCATCAAGGCCGGCTTCCCCTAATGCTTTAAGTGTCTGTTCAGT
>DAMAVY010000013.1:0-6286 GCA_032077725.1 Clostridium sp.
CCTGAGTCCTTTAACCCTTTATATACTGCTACTCCCATAGTCTTTACAACCTCTGGATTATCTGAAAACGCTCTTGTTCCTATAACAGGATTATTAGGATTAGAATTCACATCAAGTACTGGAGCAAAGTCTAAATTAAACCCTAAAGATTTTACAGTTTTTCCAATAGCTTTGCCATGTTCATATGCATAATCTACATTCCCCATTACTCCAACCTGCCAAGCAGATTCAAAACTTCCCATTTCCGAAGGAATTCTACTAACAGTCCCTCCCTCTTCATCTAAAGACATAAATAATTTTAGTTTGTTTTTACTATTTATATCATTTAAACTTTTAATTAGCTCTTGAGTCTGGATTACGGTATTTATATTTTTACTAAAGAGTATTATTCCTCCAACCTTTTTATCTTCTATTAATGCATTAATATCTTCATTAGATTCATAACCTTCAAATCCTACAATAAACATTTGACCAATCTTCTCTTCTAAGGTCATTTCATCTAGTATATTTTGTACTAAATCTATTTCTGGTTTTTCCACTAAAGATTCATCGATTTCTACTATAGTTTCCTGTGAAGGTATGTCTTTTTTAAAAAATCCATTATCTAATTCACATCCATATAATAAAATTGACATTGTACTAAAAAACATCACATATTTAAAAAACCTTTTCCAATTATCTTTTCTTTGAAATTCATCTTGATTATTATTCATTTAATTCTCCCCCTCAAGTTTTCTATATGAATTCTTCCCCCTTTTATCCATAATAATCTTTTATTCACTAAGAATATTATTAATGGAAGATTCAACAATATGTAAGTAACATTAGCTGCATTTCCAATTATTTATGCTAATTTATAAGTTTTTATTCCTATAAAATACCTTAATAAAATTAATAGACTTTGCTCATACTAATGTTGTAATTAAGTAACAATCACAAGGAGGAATTTTTATGCCAAAAGATAGTCAACCAGATAATAAACAAGCTAGAATGGAAAAATGCAATTATCAAACACCTATAACTAGCGAAGAAGGAAAAAATCATAATAGAACTGCTAAAAAACACTCTATACCAAGCGAAGGCTTCAGAAGCGATCATAGAAATTATTAACACTTACTGAAAAGGACTATCTGAACAAATTCAGACAGTCCTTTTTAAATAATTTTATAACTTATTTACTACTCCATAACTAAAAACCTCCTTCATACTAAGCATAAATTTTAAGAGCTGTAAATTTATTTCTCAATCTATTAACACTTTTGTTGCTCAATCTATTAACACTTTTATCTAATTGTAGTAATATATACTTTATAAGATGGAGGCGTGTAAAAATGATTTATTTTTCTCATAGAGGAGATAATGTGAATTATCCTGAAAATACTTTGCTGTCCTTTGACAAGGCTATTATGGCTGGTGCTACTGCCATTGAATTTGACGTTCATAAAACATTGGATGGGGAATTAGTTGTAATTCATGATGAGGATATCAAAAGAACATATAACGGCTCAGGGCTAATAAAAGATTTTACCCTTGCAAAATTAAAGACTTTTCAGCCTATAGATGCTGAATTTAAGGATAATAAATTATGTAAAATTCCTACCCTAAATGAAGTACTTGAAATCCTTAAGCATCACGATATTCTTATAAATATAGAGCTTAAAACCGATGAAATTCAATATGAAAATATAGAAATAGATGTAATTCAAGCTATAAAAAAACATAACCTTGAGGAAAAAGTTTTAATATCCAGTTTTAATCATCGATCTTTAGAAATATGCAAGTCCATAGATAGCAATTTAAAACTTGGATTACTCTTTGATAAAAGAATAGACAATATAGTTACTTATGCTAAAAATTTAGGTGCTTACTCTTTGCATCCTAATGTACAATTGGTAGATAGAGAATTGTTGACCTCAGCCCACGAAAACAATCTAAAGGTGTTTACCTATACTGTAAACTCATCTACCATAGCTTGTCATCTTGAAAAACAAGGTTGTGATGGTATATTCACCGATAATATAAATAAGTTTATAAATCTTTTAAAAAAATAAGATGACATTAGGATATCCTCCTTTATGTCATCTTTTATACAACCTAATTTATCCTATTATTCATCTAGGGGAAATACCTCTATATTGTTATCCTCATCGCCACTGGTTAAACTTTCTACGCTCATAAGTTTTTTGTTAATTTGCTTAGTTCTTGTTCCAACCAACTTATCTAAATCAGTACTTGCTTGATTTAATTTCTTCTGAGTAGAAAGTAATACATCTTCAAATTTTGAGAATTCTGTTTTAACTGCTCCAAGTACATTCCAAACTTCACTAGATCTCTTTTCAATAGCAAGAGTTTTAAATCCCATTTGTAAGCTATTTAAAAGAGCTGCTAAAGTAGTTGGTCCTGTTATATTTATTTTATACTCCCTTTGAAGTATCTCTACTAAATTCGTACGCCTTACCACTTCTGCATAAAGCCCTTCAATAGGTAAAAACATTATTGCAAAATCTGTAGTGTTTGGTGGATCAATATATTTATCCTTAATATCCTTAGCTGATTTCTTTATAGCAGCTTCTAATTTTTTATATCCATCTTCAATAAGTTTTTGATCTCCCATGTCAAAGGTATCCACTAAATTATGATAAACATCTAATGGGAACTTCGAGTCTATTGGTAGATAAACAGCAGAGTCAGTTTTATTGTTTCCAGGTAATTTTATAGCAAACTCTACATTATCTCTTGATCCCTTCTTAGTCACCACATTTATATCATATTGATCCTTGGTAAGAATTTGTTCAAGAATTCTACTAAGTTGTATCTCACCAAGTGTACCTCTGGTTTTAACATTAGACAGTACTTTCTTTAAATCTCCAACCCCAGTTGCTAAGTTTTGCATCTCTCCTAGACCTTTATGTACAACTTCTAAACGATCACTTACTAATTTAAAGGACTCTCCTAATCTCTTTTCAAGAGTAGTTTGTAATTTTTCATCCACAGTTTCTCTCATTTTTTCTAATTGCTCCCCAGTTGACTTAAGTAATTCACCCTGTTTCTTTGATAAGTCTCCAAATTTCTCCTTCTGAAGTTCACTAAAATCATTTATATTCTTAGAAAATTGAGTTTCAAAAGATTTAAGGGATTTTTCCATAGTACTCGAATATATGTCAAGTTGATTTTTTTGAAGATTTGCTATTTCACTCATTCTTAATAAAATAGAATCACTTAACCTTTGAATTTGAAGATTAATTTCCATTCTAGATTCTTTTTCTCCTTTACGAGACTCTTCTCTATTTCTAGAAATTTCATCTCTGAAAGCTCTCTCCAGCTTGTCTATATTTCTATCTATATCAGTTACCTTCTGCTGAACCTGTAAAAATTTATTATCAATCTCTACTAAGCTTCCCGCTCCACCTCTTGTCCTTGTGTTCTTCACAATGAAAGTAAGGTATATATTTAAAATTAACAATACAATTACTATGATCAATAAAATTTCCATGCCATCATCTCCAACTCTTATGATTTATGTTCTTATCTAATATTTACTTTGAACTTACCCCAGCCACAAGGTCATGGGGTTCGGTCTGATTTAAAAATAAAATTTTTGTATATATTATTCCAACTAATCCCTTTTAATATCTTCAGCTTTTTTAAGTTTAAAGGTTATTCCTCATTAAAGCAACACAATATGGAAATAATTCAGATTTCATTTAATAATAATATTAATGCTACCTAAAATATGAAGTAACCTAATTAGCAAATTGTAAGTATAATATACTAAAATCCAAGATTAAAGGACGGTGTTAATAATGCCAGTGGAATTAAATTCAGATGAGTTAAGCGTACTTGGTGCTGAAATAGCCGCAATTGGAGATGCTATTGCTGTAATTGTAGCTGAAAGGCAAATTACTGAAGAAGATTCCATGGAAGTTGCCAACTTAGCAGTTATAGCGGACTCATTTACTCTCATTGGGGACACACTTACACTAAAAAGCATTTTGATACAAAATCAAGAAAGTGAGGAAGGACATAGTGAAATGGAAGAAAGTGAAAGGCTTGGAGGTATTGCTGCTAGGCTTGATGTAGTGAGTGACATTATTGCATTGCAAGGAAGCTTACTGGAACGACAAGAAATAAATCAATAAACCAAATACTTTTGCATAACAAAATTGACTCTACTTAATTAATATCCTAAAAAAGAGCCTAAATAATAGGTTCTTTTTTATGATGAATTAAAATAAATTTTGCATAATATAATTTTCTTTCAAAATTCCATAATGAATAACATCGTAAAAAACGCCCCTAATTTTTACTTCCTGAATTCCTTTGCCTTCGTATTTCATACCGCACTTTTCCATAACACGCCCTGAACCTTCATTTCCAACATAATGGATAGCTTCTACACGGTGTAAATTCAATTTTTAAAAATAAAGATTCAATATTAAATTTAAAGCCTCAGACATATATCCATTGTTCCAATAATTTCTATTTAGTACATAACCAAAACTTCCTTTTACATCTTCTGGTTTCAATCTTAAGTCTATACAACCTATGCACTTATGCTCCGATTTTAATTCAATTGCGTAAATTCCAATTCTCCCCACATAATATTCACTAACTACTTTTTCCGTTTCTAATATGCTAGTGTGAGCAGACCATGTCAAATATTTTGTAGCAACATCATCGCTAGCATATAAAAATACATCATTAACATCAGTTAAAGAAAAGGGTCTTAAGATTAATCTATCCGACTCTAGCACCGAATTTTCTTTTAAAAGTTTATTATAGCTATTCATACTTATTATTACTCCTCTTATATCTTAATGGGGATATATTAATTCACCAGCAATCCAAAGAATAATTATTAACCCAACTAAAACAGGTATAAAATTCAAAAGTGCCCTATCTTTATTTTTTATTATTGATACAATACTAAAAGCAAAACCTGCTAATCCTATAGCAGCAATGATAAAAATCATAAGGTGAATGCTAAATTCCATTTTAAGCCAAAGCAAAATTATAAAAGCAATACTTAGTCCTACTGACCATTTACCCAAATTATTTTTTGGTACTAAATAAATTTTCATATTTTATATCTCCTTTTTAGAAAATTCACAGTTTATATTCACTTACTGTACAGTAATTAGTGCAATAATGTCAATTATATTTTTGCATTAGTATTGTCATTCTACTATTCTATGATGAACTCATTTTCCGCAGAATACAGATAAACATTTTCTATTTTAAAATATATGAAATATTGTTAAAATATGTATTGACTTATGAAGATATATGAAATATAATGAAATTATAGGAAAATAATTCGCGATATTTTTTTATAAATTATATAGGAGGTTTAATTATGAACGATTTTGATAAGCTTTATACAGTAGAAGATATTGCAAACATGACTTCTTTAACATCACGTACAATTAGAAATTATTTAAAAGATGGTAGCTTACAAGGTAAAAAAATTGGTGGTCAATGGAGGTTTACTATGGAAAATATTAAGCAGTTATTCGATAATAGTAGTTTTTCAAAAGAGATTACTAATAATAAGAAGCAGCAGATATTAGATTTTATTGATGGGGTTAATACAGATATTCAAGGTAATATTCAAGTATGTACCATTGTTGATTATTATTGTGAGAGTCAGGACGTGGGTAAACAAATCCGTGACAAGTTAGTTACAGTTATTAATACACAAGAAAACAACTTAACTATGGCTAAATTTGATTATGAATTTATGGAGAATGAAAGCAAAGCACGATTTACTTTGTTTGGCGCACCTGACTATATTATAAAAACCCTTAAATTACTCTAGTTATTATTATTACTTAATATTCATCTGCCGTGATATCAAGCATGGCAGATGAACGCTTTTTTTACAAGATCATTGTCTATAATCGACTTTCATTCTAAATTTAAAATGTAATATAAATCTTCACTTTTGTTTTCACGAGTTATCCTATTATTTATCTTGTCACTCTATTTCAAACCAGCTTACTACCTTATGCCTTTTAAACCCTAAACCCATTGCTACCTTCATTGAATCTTCATTGGATTCTTCAATATGAACAAATGGAATTTTATTTATACCACGAACTTTAGAAATCAAATCTAAAGTTACACACCGTGCATACCCCTTCTTGCGGCACTCTGGTAAAACATGAAGAAATCCTATGGCTCCATCATCTTGAGTAATCGCCCATGCTACTAATTTATCAGCGACACGTATACATGAATTTAAACCATTTGTTATTCTTTCACATATATAATCAATGGATATAAT